>NZ_JBSFJV010000089.1:0-30065 GCF_053598235.1 Kitasatospora sp. NPDC001159 | reverse complement strand
CGCAGCGAGTTTCTCCAGGCAGCGCGACGACAGACGGCACCGCGCCCCGCTGGGGCCACGAGAGGCCAGAGCCTGCACACCGCCATCCCGCCATAACTGGTGCCACTGGTAGGCCGACTTCGGGCTCACCCGCAGACGTCGAGCCACTTCCGGCGGCTTGACGTCCTGCTCGAACAGCTCGGCCGCCTGGATCCGAACCACTTCCCGGCGCTCACGTCCCGCGGCGGTCAGCCCGCCCCCATCCGCATATCTCACACACCACTGGATACAGCCACCGCTCCACGCTCATCAGGCGCTTCGCACAGATTCACCCCGACGAGCCGAAGTCAGTAACTTGCGGTCTTGATCGCTACTGGCCGGAACCTCGGGGCGGATCCATGCAGACGGCGTATCGCCGTCCGCCAGGGTGCACCCGAACACACCGCCACCGACCCTACCGCCATCAACCAACCGCAACAGGCGCCACCACCAGCATTGCCGGTCGGCAGTGCCACCACAGGTGACGGCGCGACACCCCAGGGCGGGGCTCGCGAGGATGAACTGCGGGCCCCGCCGCTGTTTCGACCAGCAGGCCGACAGTCGGCCTGTTCGTTGGGGGTTCCCCCAACGAACAGTTGTGATCCCGCTCGGCGGGAGCAGGCGACCTGGACGGACGGCGTCTCAGTTAGCTTGATGTGTGGGTCATGTTGTTGTGGGTTGGCGTCCGGGGAGGGTGGGGCGGGGCCGGCGAGGGTGAGCATGACGAGGGCGATGACGGCGTCTGCGGAATGGAAGCCGAAGCCGCGCCCGGGCCAGGACAAAGCCGGCCAACACGTCGGTCTCGAACCGCTCCAGTTCCTCCGCCGAGACCGGATCCCGGTACTCGCGCAGGTCCCGCATCACTGCCAGCGCCGCCAACTCGCGCCTCCTCGCCTTCGACCGGACCCCGGATCGGTCGCACGAGCTGAGAACGCTTCAGGAATCCCGAAGTTATGTCACAGCCCAGCGGAGCACTCGAAGGAGGAAGAAGCCCCTGGCCACGACCTCGGGCACTCAGCGGGGCTCGGTGTCACTGGCCGGCGGCTACGCGCTGCGTCTGGAGCCGGATGCGCTGGACGCCGACCGGTGCGATCGGCTGGCCGCCGAGGCCGGACGGGCGGTCCGGGGTGGTGAGCAGGAGAGCGCTCTTCGGCTGTTGGAGGAGGCCTTGGCCCTGTGGGACGGTGTCCCACTGACCGCAGTCCCCGGTAGCTATGCGGAACGGCAACGCCACCGCCTGGTGGAACGTCGCCTGGAACTGCTGGAAACCCGACTGGAACCGGAGTTGGAGCTCGGCCGGCACACCCGGGTCGCCGCTGAGCTGACCGCGCTGGCCGACGAGCACCCGCTGCGCGAGGGCCTGCGCGCCCTGCAGATGCTCGCGCTGTACCGCCCCCCCCCGGCGCGGCCCTGGCCTCGCTGCACCAGCGCGTCCTGCGTTGCGATCCCGAGCTCGACGCCCGGCCGCGCGGAGTTCAGCTTCGATCTCGGCGATGACGGCTGCCGCGTCGTGCACGTCGCGGCTGGATGCAGCAAGGATCTGGTCCGCGACCTGCTGCGGGATCAGCATCCGGACCTGGCCGAACTGCCCATCCGCGAGGTGGCGGGCGGCTGGGGCAACCAGATGTGGCGCCACTGGCATGAAGACGGCGAGCGCTACGACCTGGAGCACTTCCAGCTCACCCCCACAGAGAACACCTGGAATGTCCGAGTCCGCCGGAGCACCTACTGGGCGCTGACACGCTCGCAATTGACAGAGTTCGTGGCTGAAGCCGGCTTCACCAACATCACCTGGCACGATCCTGCCTCCAGCCGGTACTACCAGCCCGTGCTCACCGCACAGCGAGCTCCCTCGGCGCGGTAGTCCAGACATCGGTTCCGTCCCGCCTGGCTCTCCGTTCGTCCATCGCAAACCGGTGAACGTTGCCGGTCACAGCACTGGACAAGTCGGAGGGAGGTTGGCTACCTGCCTCCCCAGACGACCAGGAAGAGCACGAGGGGGACCAGACTCAGCAGGACACCGATCACTTTGCCGATCGGGCCGCCGTTCCTCCGACCCGCAAGCAGCAGTACGACGCCGGACGGGAAAGCGGCCACGAAGATCGGCAGCGGGATCAGCAGGAACGCGAGAGAGAGCATGATCTCGATGCCGAACTGCAGCCAGCCGACGACAAGGCAGGCCACACGAAAACCCCAACGCCCCGGCACCGCCAGGGGAATCAAGGTGCTGAAGCCGGCCAGACACCACGTGACGAGGGTTTCTGCGTCGGCGCCTGCCTCACCCGTCACGTACGCGACCGCGTAAATCAGCCACGAGGCACCGGCCCACGCGGCGAGCCCCCATGGCCGAGGCTCGACGTAACGCGACGACAACGATCCGGTCATCATCCACCCCCAAGGATGCTTTGAACTCGTTCAAGATTCTTGAACGCGTTCAAAGTAGCACCGCCGTCCGCCCCTTGAAGACCCGCCCCCTCCGGCCGCGGATGAGCATCCCGTGCCACCCCCGGGGCCACTCTCGCCAGGGCTCCGGCCGACCGGGTGTCCGAGCGGTCGGTGGGACTGGCTCGCGCAGGAACCGGCCATCGCACCGCTTCGGGGAGACCATGCCTGACCCGCTCAACGGGCTCGACGACATCGACTGGGCCGCGCTGCACCACGCCTACGGGCCCGCCATCGATGCCCCCGGCCTGCTGCGCGGCCTCGGATCACCCGATCCGGCCGAGCGCGAGCACGCGTTGGACGCCCTGCACGGAGGAGTCCACCACCAGGGCGACGTGTACGACTCCACCCCCGCCTGCTATATCCGGCGCTTCTGACACCCGCCAAGCCTGTTGTCGGCCCGCGCGCCGCCCGCCCCTCCACCCCCCACCAGCCCGCCTCTCAGCGGGCGCGCGGCTGGCCCCGCTGGACGCAACGAAACCGGCACCAGCGGGTCATGCTTCTCATAGCCGAGGTGGTCGGTGATCTCGCCCTCCAGGGCGGCCTCCAGCACCCGCGTGGTCAGCTGCTGCAGGAGACCGCCCTGACCGGTCACGTCCCAGGTGCACGCGGTGGCGGTGGTGCCGTTGTTCCAGGAGGTGAGCCGCCCTCGTGAGTTCCTCGGGATGGCTCAGTTTTCTGGTCGCGGTAGGGCTGGGCCGGGGTCGGGCCAGGGCGGGGCGCAGCTGGCGTGGCCCGACTGGACTCCATCATCGCTGTCGTGATCCTCGTGCTGGCCTCGCGCAGGACCGGGGCGGTGGGCTCGCGGCCGTACAGATCGGAGAGGCCCACAGGCAGGCCGACCGCGCCACGATGGTGGGACGCGGCAGGAACCTGACGCACCGCCCGCCCCTGCCGTAGGACGCGCCCCGGTGCTCCTCCCATGGGAGCGGGTGGTGACGACCGAGCCTCCGATCGACACCACCCGTCGGACGTGCGCAGACCCATGGCGGCCGGCGGGCGTCCACGTCGCGGCTGCAGCGGTGAAAACGTGTTTGCGCAACACACCACCGGTGCGGGCACGAGCCCCAGGGGAAAGGGCGCTTGACGGTGCACCGGTCGCAGCGGCGGAATTACCCGTGGCAGCGCCACATGCAACGCATCAGTACACGTACTTCCATCCGGCGGCGAGGTTGTGCGTCTGCTGCACCGAGGAGTCAGAGGACGTCGCAGTGTGGTCGGCGGCGAAGGCCGCGCCGCCGCCCAGGAAAGCGAGGGCGGCGGCGGCGCCGGTCAGCGCGATCCGCAGCCGCGAACGGCGCCCGGGGCCGCGCCGCTGCGACGCGGGGGCGAGGAAGGAGCCCCGACTACGAGAATTCATGACGATTGTCCTGTCATTAAGAGATGCGATCCCTCCACCATTGCGTGGAGTGATTCCATCACAGCAGAACAAGATCAATGCGACTACCGAAACGATGTCGGCCGAGCGCTATTCTTCGGTGGTCACCACAGATCGCTTCGGTCCGTCCGGCGTCCGTGACGGTGCCAGCGTCGGCTCCGGTCGGTCAGGCACCGGTCCGAGCTCGAACGTTGCGCCGCCGGAGCCGCCCGGGACAAGACCCTGGATCCGCCGGGCCGAGGCGGATGCCGGCGATTCTCACCACCGCGATGGATCTGGACGGTGGCTCGTTCCCCGGTCGGCCGGGTTCGCGGGGGTGCACTGGTCCGCCGTGCGTCAGGGGGCTGTCGCGCGCTGCCCGTCATAGCCGGCGCGGGCAGCGAGGACCTCGGGCACGTGGGACTCCGCCCACGCCTTGATCGCTTGCATCAGTGGCATCAGGTCGTGTCCGAGCGGTGTGCGTTGCGGCGAAGGGCTGCGGCGATGTTGGTGGTGCCTGGTCAAGAGCAGCCGGGATCGGGGATGCTGCGCCAGCAGGCACGGTCTTCCACTCGGATCACGGGGCGTCGAGAACTCCGTGATCCTCGAAGCCCGTACGCGGGCTGGCCCCAGCTCCGGTGACGCGCAGCGTGCACCTGCGCGAGCTGCCTGGCTTCCCTCGACGAACGGCGCTGTGGGCAGGTCGGACAACGCCTGGATCCGCACCTAACCGAGTGCCGGAGGGTGCTCGGCTGGACGGCGTCCCCAGGCCGAGATCAGCGGCGCGAGTGTCAGGTCGAGTTTGCCTGCGTGGATGGCGGCCAGGTGCGCGTCGATCTCGGCGTCGTCGGCCAGGCCGGCCGCGAGCAGCTCGCCGCGCACGTGCCGGATGGTCGCCGCCTCCAGCCGGTCGCAGGCCAGCCCGCCGACCGGGAAGGAGCCCGCCGCGGCGACATCTACCAAGCCGGCCTCACGCAGTGCCCGCGGCAGTGTCCGGCCGTAGCGCAGGTCCGCGCCGCGGCGCGTCAGCAGCTCCCGGACCGCGTCGCGCAGCCGGTTGGCCCGCCGCTGCGCAGGGCCGTTGTCGTCCAGGCATGCCAGTGGCTGCAGAGCGGTATCGGCGTCCTCGACCAGCAGCCAGCCGCCGGGCCGTAGCGCTGCCGCCATCGTGGCCAACGCGCGAGCCCGGTCGGGTACATGGACCAGCACGAGCCGGGCGTGCACCAGATCGAACGTCCCCGGCTCCGGGGGCGGATCAGCGGCGACGTCGTGCTGGCGCACCTCGTACCCGTCGCCTGCCTTCAGCCACGACGGGTCGATGTCCGTGGCCAGCACGTGCCCGGTCGGACCGACGGCCGCCGCGAGCGCCTCCGGGATACCGGGGCCACCGGCCCCCACTTCCCAGCAGCGCGAGCCGGCCCTGACCCCCAGTCGATCGAAGTGCCCGCGCGTCACACCGTCGAACAGCTCGGCCAGCCAAACGAATCGCTCGCCCGCCTCGGCGCGCGCGTTGTCCAACAGGTACCCGCGGGCGGGAGCGGACTCTCCGCCGAGCGCGGTAGTGCCGTCTATCGGATCCGGTCGGCCACCGACGTGTGGCGGGCGGGGCAAGGAGGTCATGACTACATGGTCAACCTTCCCAGGCCACCAGCGCCACGACGACGGGAGAGGGATGTCTCACATAGCCGGCGAACCCCGCACGTCCTACGGCACGGTTCTGCACCGTGACGCGCCGGAAGGGGTACATGTATTCGGGCCCCACAGCCAGCGCGCCAGGCGCGGGACAGCGCGCTGGCCGGACTGTCGGCTATGGCGGGTTCGACCTCGTACCGGACGCGTTCGATCACGACGTAAAGTCGGGGCCAGCGGATCCAGCAGATGCACGTCCCCGTTCGTGACGGGAGGTACCTCTTCTCCAGTTCGGGTTCCAGGGCCGAGACCACAGACCGACACCGTCTTACTCCCAGGGCTTCCCACCCGACAGACCGTCATGGATCGGACACCATCCGACTGCGCCGAAGCCCTGCATGGCGCAGCGACTGGCTCTCGAAACAGACTGCGAAGACATCTCTGACCTGAATTCAACTCCCCGACTGTCGTCCATGGATCATGTGGTTGTCAGTGTCGATTCCTCCGACATGTACACCGTTGGCGTCTACGCTGGTGTAGTGGTTTCCTACGCACCACACCGGCCGGCTGCGGCGAGGAGCACGTGCACGGTCGCGGCCATGGTGTGCCGGGCCTCCTCGATGCTCAGCCCGGAGCTGCGCCAGTGGTACCAGGCGCTCCACGTGGTCACTGCGTCCAGGCCGTTGAGCAGGTCCGTCCGAGTCGGCTCGGGCAGGGGGTCGAGTTCCAGGGCGAAGATCTGGGAGAGCCTCAGTCGGGCGAAGTCCAGCATCTGCTGGACGGCCTCCTGGATCCGGGGAGACGGGTTCTCCAGCCGCATGATCGCGAGTCGGGCGGGGGTGACGCCCTCCAGGATGCGGGCGCGCTGCTCCGCGACGGCCGCCACCCGCAGGTCACGCGGCCCCTCGGTGGGGACGGGCAGGATCTGGGCCGCCAACTGCTCCAGGCGCCGGTTGACGGCGACTTCGGCCAGTTCGGCCATGTCCGCGAAGTGGTGGAACACCAGCCGGCGGGAGACTCCCGCCCGCTCGGCCACCTTGTCGGCGGGGAAGTGGGCCTGGCCCTCGTCGAGCAGCGACAGCATCGCGTCGGCGATCTTCTCTCGGGTCTGTCGCCCGCGCTCCGTGCGTCCGTCAGTGGCGGGTCCGGCGGCTTCGGTCCGCTTCACGTGGGCACCGCCCTCTCGTTGACATTCTTGCACCACGAGTGCAAGTCTACGCGTTGCACGCTGAGTGCAATGAGTTTTTTCGGGGGGCCTTCGCCGTCCCACTGTGTACGAGAGGGCTGTTCGCCGCAGATGTTCACCACTGTGGGGCGCTGGTGCGCCCGCAGACCCAAGCGCGTGGTCGCGGTCTGGCTGCTCCTGCTGACCGCCACGCTCACGGCCGTCGGCCTGTTCGGCCGCGTCACTAGCGAGGCCGTCTCCATCCCCGGCAGCGACAGCCAGGCCGCCCGGGACATCGGCGACAGCGCGTTCCCCGGCTCGGCCTCCGGCAAGCAGCCCGTCCTGCTGCACACCGCTGCCGCCACTGCCCCGCTCACCGCCACGGACACCGCGGCGGCCGTGCGCAACGCGGCCACCGCCATCGCCGCGGTGCCCCATGTGGTCGCCGTCACCACGCCCTACGACCCGGCCGGCGCCGCGGCCATGAGCGCCGACGGCCACACCGCCTACCTCTCCGTCGAGCTCGATGTCACCGGGCGGGAAGTGACGCCCGAGATGGCCGACGCCGTCCTGGCCGCGGCGGCACCGGCCACCGCCGCCGGCATCGAGGTCACCCCGGGGGGATACCTCGCCGCGGCCGTCGACAAGGGCAGCACCGGCCGCAGCGAGGCCATCGGTCTCGGCACCGCCCTGGTGATCCTCGCCCTCACCTTCGGCAGCCTCGTCGCCGCCGGGCTCCCGCTGCTCGCCGGAGTGATCGGCCTCGGCATCGCCCTGCCCGTCCTCGGCCTGGTCGGCCACCTGATGGACGTACCCGAGGCCGGCGAGACCATCGCCGCCATGATCGGACTGGGCGTCGGCATCGACTACACCCTCTTCGGGCTCACCCGCTTCCGGGAACTGCGCGCCGCCGGAGTCGGGATCGAGGAGGCGGCCGTGCGCACCACCGCCGGCTCCGGCAAGTCGGTCGCCTTCGCCGGTGGCGCCGTCGTCGCGGCCCTGGCCGGCCTGGCCCTCGGCGGCCTCCCGCTGCTCTACGCCCTGGCCCTCGCGCCCGCGATCTCCGTGGTGGCGGCCCTGGGCATCAACCTCACCCTGCTGCCCGCGCTCCTCGTCCTGCTGGGGAATCGGCTGACCCCCGAGCCCGCCGCTCCCGCCGCCGACGGACGCCCGCGCGGGTGGGGCAGGGTCGCCGCGCTGGTCGCGGCCAAGCCGTGGCCTCTGCTGCTGGCCGGCCTCGCCCTGCTCGGCGCCCTCGCCGCCCCCGGGGCCCGTCTCCACCTCGGCCAACTCGACGCCGGCAGCAAGGCCGCGGGCACCATGAGCCGCACCGCGTACGATCGGATGGCGGCCGCGTTCGGCCCGGGCTCCAACGGCGTACTCCAGGTCGTCGACGTCCTGCCCACGCCCGCGCAGGCGAGCGCGGGGACCAGCGACCCGAGACTCACGGCCGTGACCACCGCGCTGCGCGGAGGCGAGGGCGTCGCCGCCGTCAGCCCGCCCGCGGTCGCGGCCGACGGCCGTACCGTGCGCTGGCAGGTCACCCCCACCACCGCCCCCTCCGACCCCGCCACCACCACACTCGTCCACCGCCTCCGCTCGGACGTCCTGCCCGCCGCCACCACCGGCACCGGCCAGACGGTACACGTCGGCGGCACCCCGGCCGCCCAGGCCGACCTCAACGCGCGGATCACGCACCGCATGCCGCTCGTCGTCGGCTTCGTTCTGACCGTCGCGGGCCTGCTCCTACTGGTCGCCTTCCGCTCACCGATCGTCGCGCTGAAGGCCGCCGTGATGAACCTGGTTTCGGTCGCCGCCGCGTACGGCGTGCTCACCGCGGTCTTCCAACACGGCTGGGGCGCCCGGCTGATCGGCCTGGAAGGTGCCGTACCGATCCCGGGCTACGTGCCGCTGCTGATGTTCGCCGTGCTCTTCGGTCTGTCGATGGACTACGAGGTGTTCCTGCTGAGCGCCGTGCGCGAGGGCTACCTGCGCTCCGGCGACAACCGCCGTGCGGTGGTGGCGGGACTCGCCGGCACCGGACGGATCATCAGCTCGGCAGCCCTGATCATGGTCGCGGTCTTCCTCAGCTACCTGCTCTCCGACGACCCCGTCGTCAAGATGTTCGGCATCGGCCTGGCGAGCGCCGTCGCACTCGACGCAACCATCGTCCGCGGCCTGCTCGTCCCCTCCACCATGGTCCTGCTCGGCGACGGCAACTGGTGGCTGCCCGGCTGGCTCGACCGCCTGCTGCCCCACGTCGACATCGAGGGCGACGGCCACACGGAGCACCCGCCCGCACCGGAGGGCGCTGCCGCCCCCGCACCCGTGGCCCTGTGAACCCTCCCTGAACCCCCACACCCTTCCAGAACCCCCGATCAGGAGCACATCCTCATGCACGCACGACTCCGCCGCGGCCTGCCCACACTCGCGGTACTCGGCCTCACCGCCGGAGTTCCCCTCCTCGCCGCACCCGCCGCCCACGCCGGGACCGACTGCGGGCGAGGACCGGTCCAGTACTCCATCGACGGCGGCACGCACTGGACGGCCGACGCCACGATGCCCGCCGAATCCGGCACCGTCGAGGTCCGGCTGGCCGGCGAGCCGACCACGGGCTGCGAGTATCACGTCTCGCTGGGCTCGTACGCGACGCAGGGAGCGACCTGGGCCGCCTCCGGCCACCAGACCTTCCTCGGTTGGGCGACCACCACGCTCACCCGTGACCACTACCGGTCCACGCTCGACATCACCGCCCATCTTCCCCAGTGCTACGGGGAGTTGGCTCTCTACGCGGTCGGCGAGAAGTACGACGGCAGCGACAGCGACCACCCGCTGCCGCACTACCCGGACGAGCCGTTCTCCGGGCTGGTGATCGCCTCCTGGAACGGCGGAACGGCCTGCACGCCCAAGCCCACCGGCAGCCCCACGACCACCACCCCGACGCCCACCCCCACTTCCGCCACCGCCGCCCCGCCCCCGCCCGTCGTCCCGATCCCGGTCCCGACCGGGGCGACGACGCCGACGGCCACCATCAGTCCCGCCCCGGTACCGTCCCCGACCCCCTCGCACTCGCCCCAGGCCCCGGTCGCGCCAGCACCGACGCTGGCCGCCACTGGAGCCGACGACGGCGCCCTGACCGCCACCGCGGTCGGCGCCGCAGCACTGCTCGCCGCCGGCGCGGCAGCGGTCTACGTCGGCCGCCGCCGCGCCGCCCGCCGCTGACGGCACGCCGAGGAGGGCCGGGCCGGGGACACCGCTGTCGGGGAGCAATCACCCCGTGTGCGGGGCCGACATATCCCAGAGTTGGGCGGGCAGCTCAACCTCGGAGCAAGTGCGGGGCCGACACTTCGTGACCTGCGAGTTTATCGGCGGGCGCGGGCTGAGAGAATCAGTCTGTCGAAGTCGACGGGCTTCCAGCGGTCCTTGCCTGCGGTGCGGACGGTCATAGAGAAGTAGTCAGAGAACGCGGCGAGCCCCTCCCCCGAGCCTGGCCGGCCTTCGCCGGACCCGGCGAACCGCGCCTCACGAGGCCGTTCGGGTCCGGCCAGTTTCCCGGAACCGGCCCCGCGCCGGCGGCGGCTCTGGCATGCTCACCCGAATGGCGGCACCGGGTATCCGGGGCCTCACGCAGAGCCAAGAGGGCCGGGGTGGGCAGTGCAGTACACGATCAGCGCGTCGGTGTTCCTCGCGATCGTCATCGTGGTCCGGCTCCGGCGCCCGACCCATTCCCGCAGCCGCGTCGATGAGGCCTTCACCGTCTTCACCGCCGTCGTATTCGGCGTCCTGATCGCCGCCACCGCCTGGGGCCACGCCATCCTCCAGCTCGTCGGTACCGCCGTCGACGCCACCCGCTGACACCGCCCGCGGCGCCGCCGCCCGGCAGGCCTACCCTGATCCACGACAAGGGGAGGGGCGAGGACGTGGAACTGACGGTGCGCGACAAGCGCTGGATAGCCGCGGTGGGCTTGATCGCGGTCATGGTGTCGGCGTGCGACGCGAGGGAGCGTGACTCCGACTATCCGCTCCCGTTCAAGCGGCGGGACGCCTCCGTCCTGCGCCGCATCGCGCTCGCCGACCCGTCCACGAAGAACACCACCGTGGCGGCGGACGACCGCACGATCTCGATGGAAGTCGCCTGGAGCGGATGCGACTACAAGCCCGACCTGATGGCACGGGAGACGGCCAAGCAGGTCACACTGCTGCTCAGGCGCCGGGACGCCTCGGGCCCGGACATCGGATGCGAGGACGGCGGCATCGCCGAACTCACGGTCGTCCTGCACCAGCCCCTCGGCACCCGGGCCCTGACCGACGCCCTCACCGGCGAACCCGTCCCCCACACCCACGCCTGACAACAGCGCGCCACCGGGCGGCAGCCTGATTCCCGCCCAACTCGGAGAGCGGCTCACAACACGCCTGCTCAAGGCAGGAATTGAGGTGGGTATGGGCACCGGTGCGGGCAACGCCCCCGTCAGAAACAGCGCACGAACAAGAGGGTGCTCGGCCGGAAGACCCGGCCGAGCACTCCTCTGTCAACTCCCTTCTCCTCCGCAGCGCGAGGACCTCCGCGATCTCCTCGCGGGTGAGGGCCGGCCCGGAAGGCCGTCTCACCAGAATGGCGGCATCTCGACATGGTTCAGCAGCCCCAGCCCTTGCAGGTGAAGTCCCCGCCGACCTTACCGGGAGATGTTCCAGCCGCCCGGGTCTCCGGAGGCATAGATCCGGTACTCCTGGAAGTCCGAGCTCCGCGTCGCCAGGTAGGTCTTCACTCGACATGGCCGTCTTCGCCTCGTAGCCGTCGGACATCCGGATGCAGACCCGTTCCGCGCCCTTCCCGTTGGACTTCCGCAGGTTCTCCTCCACTGCCTTGGGCCTGGGCTTGGGCGCCTTGAACTCCGACGGCACGCCGTCGATCCAGGCGTCGAATCCCTTTCCGACACATCAGGCGGTCGAGGTAATTGCTCGGGTGACGGCCGTGGTCGCCGGGGTCGGACGGCCGGGGAGTCGCGCCACGAGAACCCGGCGGATCTCGGGAGGTGCACCTTCGACGTGCAGCAGGCTCACCCCGGAGGGCAGCATCGGCGAGAGCCGGGAAGGCACCGTTGTCACCCCGAAGCCACCGGCGACCAGTTGAAGCTTCGTCAGCCAGTCGCGCGCGCAGTGGACGATGCGCGGCCGTCCGGGCAGACCGGGCCAGACGCCGAGCAGTGGCTCGGAGTTCGACGCCGGGGCAGCGATCCACGGAGCGTCGACCAGTTCGTCGACGTGCGCCGCGGTGCGGCCGGCGAACTCTCCGGCCGAAGGCACTGCCACGACCAGTTCGGTGTCCGCGACGGTCTCGACGTGCAGGCGCGGCGACTCGCCGTCCAAGGGCCGGTGGGGCGGGCGGGACGTCAGCACGGCGAGGTCGATCGAACCCGCGCGCAGTGCCCGGATCAGGGTGGGCGTGGTGCCCTCGGTGGTCGTGACCGTGATCTGTGGGTCGGTTGCCGCGAGGCGGGCGAGCGAGGGAGGCAGGATGGCCGCGCCCGCGCTCAGGAACAGTCCGAGCCGCACCGGTTCGGTCCGCGGGACGGTGCCGGTGAGGTCGCGCTCGGCGGCCGTGAGGCAGTCCAGGATCGTGCGAGCGTGGCGCAGCAGGGTCAGACCCGCGGGGGTGAGCCGTACTCCGTCGGGGCGGCGTCGAACAGGGCGGTGCCCGCGCTTCGTTCGAGGGAGGCGGCCTGGCGTGAGACCGCCGACTGGGTGTAGCCGAGCCGGGCGGCGGCTGCGGTGAAGCTGCCGGACTCGGCGATCTGCCGCAGGACCCGCAGGCCTGTGCTGGAGATATCCATGCGGCATACGCATACCACGGATGCGCGATCGTCGCTTCCCGCATGTCCGCCGGGTTCCTAGTGTCGATCGCGACGAACACGGACGAACACGGAGGTCATCACGTGCGAGCAGCAGTTCTGACGCAGTTCGGTGCCCCGCTGACGGTGCGGGAGGTGCCGGACCCCGAGGCCGGCGGCGGCGAGGTGGTGGTCGAGGTGCTCGCCACCTGTGTGGCCCCGTACGCGGCCGAGGTCTTCAGCGGCGAGCGGAGCTACCCCCTGGTCCCTCCCGTCGTGCCCGGGATCGGCGGCGTGGGACGGGTCGTCCACGCGGGCCCGGACGCCACCCGGCTGCGCCCCGGCGACCTGGTGTGGTGCGACTCCACGGTGCGCTCGCGGGACGACGCGCTGACGCCTGACATCACGCTCCAGGGCTGGAGCTCTCGCGGCGAGGGCGGCGCGCGGCTCGCCCGGTACCTGCATGACGGATCGTTCGCCGAGCTCATGCGGGTGCCGACGGAGAACGTCTTCCCGCTGCCCGCGGCGGCGGGGGACGACCCGGCCCGCTGGGCGGCGCTCGGCGTGCACGTCATCCCTTACGGCGGGCTGCTGGCCGGCGGGCTCGCAGCCGGTGAGACGCTGCTCGTCAGCGGGGCCACCGGCAACCTCGGCAGCAGTGCGGTGGCGGTCGCGCTCGCAATGGGGGCGGGCCGTGTGGTCGCCCCAGGCCGCAACCGGGCCGCGCTCGACCTCCTCGCCGGCCGGTTCGGTCCGCGTGTGCGCCCGGTCCCGCTCACCGGGGACGAGGCCGGCGACCGTGCGGCGATGTCCGCGGCGGGCGACGGCCCGATCGACATGGTGATCGACCTGCTACCGCCGAGCGCACCCAGCTCGGCGACGCGCACGGCAGCCATGACCGTACGCGAGTACGGCCGCGTCGTTCTCATGGGCGGCGTCGGCATGCTCGGTGGCGACGACCTCGCACTCCCGTACCCATGGATCATGCGCAACTCGATCACCGTGCGCGGCCAGTGGATGTACCCGCGTACAGCGAACGTCGGCATCATCCGGCTCCTCGCCTCCGGCACCCTGGACCTCGCTCCCGAACGAGTCCGGTCGTTCGGCCTCAGTGCCGTCAACGACGCCGTCACGTATGCCGCCTCACATGGTGGCCCGTTCGACCGCACCGCCCTCACCCCACCGGCTCGCTGACAAGACCGACTGGTCTCCCCATGTCAGCGCCACGGCCCACCACCCTCACGAGCGCAGGCCGCCCTACTGCTGCTGCTATTTCTCGTGAACAACCATGAGCCTCACGACTTGATTCGCCGCACGACGATTCCGTCAGGAGCGGGGCGGAGGCCTCGGAGGCGATGCGGGCAGCTTCCAGGCGGGCGGCGGTCATCTTGTAGCGCAGCACGTGCGCCTTGCGCAGCAGGCGCTCGGCAGCTCCGGTGACGCCGACCTCCAGCGACTGCCGTCAGGGGCGCGACTGGGTTCAGGAGTGCGAGCGGTGCGCCGTGGCGGGTTCGGCGGTCAGTGCGTTGCGGGAGCGCAGTCGCAGGGTGACGGTGCGGGTGAGCACGGCGGCCACGGCCATCAGTACCAGACCGTTGGTGACGATCGCGCTGACCTGGGTGGGCAGTGCGCCGTGCTGGACGAACCAGCGGCCCATACTCTCGGTGAACCAGTAGGAGGCGCCGTAGGAGAACAGCGTCCGTGCGGCGGAGACAGTGATCCAGACAACGGCGTAGTCCCAGCCGCCGGCGGTGGACACGGTGCCGCCGGATCCCTGCCGCGTGATCTTCAGACGGCTGGCGGCGGTCAGGCCGACCAGGACACCCGCCGCCGAGCCGACCGTCTCGATGGTCAGACCGATGCCGCTGGTGAACAGGGTGTGCATGAACAGCGGCACGATGACGGCGGCGGTGATCAGCGGCCGGGTCAACCGGCCACGGGTGACCTGCTTGGGGCCGAGGTCGGCCAGCAGGGTGGTGACCAGCACGGCTACGTTCACCAGCAGCGCCTGTTCGAAACCGGTCATGGGAGGCTCCTCGCGGGATGGGGGGAAGTGGCGGGGTTCGATCTACCGGCGGTCCGGTGAACGCCGACCAGTCTGTGTCCGCCAGGCCGCTCGGGGCCTCGGCCGGCGGGTGGAGCAGGGTTGAGCCCGCGACCTCCACCCTTGTCCACCCGCCGGTTGAGATGGGCCGGGCGCCGGTTCGCTTAGCGTGATCGCATGCTGTCTGACTCCCGGCCCGATCCGGCCGCGCACGACGGGGGGGACCCGGCCGGTGACGCATCCCGGCGCCCGTCCAAGGCACGCGCCGAGGTGTGGACGATGGTGCTGTTGCGGCCCGTCGCGCTGGCCCTTGTCCTGGCCTTGCTCGTGCCGGGGCGGCAGTTCCGGTGGAGTACGGCCCACCTGGCCGCGTTCGTGGTGCTCACGCTGGTCTGGCTGGTGTGGTGCGTGGTGGCCGCAAGGGCGGCGTTCACCCTCGACCTGGTGCCGCGGCGCACCGCGGCCGCGCTGCTGACAGTGGTTGTGGTGTCCGGCGGCCTGCTGCTGACCGCGGCGCCCGGTGCCGAGCCGGTCTCCGTGCTGGTCGTCCTGGCGCTGATCGCGGCCGGCGCCGACCTGCCCATGCTGATCAGCGCAGGGTCGCTGGCCTGCGGCGTGCTCGCGCTGGCCGCGGGTACGGCCCTCGGCCCGCACGGGGCCCGCACCGAGGCCCTGGAAGTGTGGAGCGCGGTCCTGCTGGCCGCCTATCTGACCGGGGTGACCCGCCGCAGCATCCGCATCCAGCACCTGCAAGCCCGCCGCCTGCTCGCGGAGACCCAGGAGGCGCAGGAGGAACGCCAGCGCGCGGCGGCACTGGCAGAGCGCGCCCGCCTCGCCCGGGAGATCCACGACGTGCTGGCCCACTCCCTCGGAGCTCTCGTCATCCAGCTCGAGGTGATCGAGACCCTGCTCACCGCCCATCCGGCGGACGTGGCCCAGGCGACGGAACGCGCCGGCACGGCCCGCCTGATCGCGAAGGACGGTCTGACCGAGACCCGCCGGGCCATCGCCGCGCTACGCGCCGATACCCCGCCCCTGCCCGAGGCCCTCGCCTCCCTGGCCGCCGGCCACCACACGGCCGCAGGCCGCGCCGCGGACTTCCGGCTCCACGGCAAGCCGCGGCCCCTGGGGACGGAGGCCGGTCTGGCGCTGCTGCGCGTAGCCCAGGAGGCCCTGGCGAACGCGGCCAAGCACGCCCCCGCCCGACCGGTGCGCATGACCCTGGAGTACGCCGAGCACCGCGTCCGGCTCACCATCGTCTCCCACGCCCCTTCCATGCCGCCGGACGGGACCGCGGCGGCTCCGGGCGCGGCCGAGCCGCCTACCGTAGAGGGCATGTCCGGCGGCTACGGGCTGGCTGGGATGCGCGAGCGGCTGCTCCTGGTCGGCGGGGAGCTGACCGCCGGTCCCTGTCCGGAGGGCTGGCGAGTGACCGCGGAGGTGGAGGCATGACAGTACGGATCGTGGTCGCGGACGACCAGGCAGCCGTCCGCGAAGGACTGATGACCCTCCTCGCCATGGTCCCCGGGATCGACGTGGTCGCCGGCGCCGCCAACGGCGAGGAAGCCGTCGCCCGCGCGGCCGAACTGCGCCCGGACGCCGTCCTCATGGACCTGGTGATGCCCGTCCTCGACGGCGTGGCGGCCACCCGCCGGATCACCGCCGAACTGCCCGGCGTAGCCGTGGTGGTACTGACCACGCTGGCCGACGAGGCCAAGATCATCGACGCGCTGCAGGCCGGCGCCCTCGGCTACCTCACCAAGGACGCCGGCAAGGACCAGATCGCCCGCGCCATCCAGGCGGCCGTCTCCCGCCAGGTCACCCTCGACCCCGAGGTCCAGCACCGGCTGCTCGCCGCAGCCGTACGCGGCCACCAAACCCAGGACCGCCCCGGCCACGACGACGAACCACGGCAGACACCGCCCCCGACCCTCCAGCTCACACCCCGCGAGGAGGACGTACTGCGTCTGCTCGCCACCGGACTGCCGAACGCCGCCATCGCCCGCCGCCTGCTCATCGGCCCGGCCACCGTCAAAACCCACGTCAACCACCTGTTCGCCAAACTCGGCGTCACCACCCGCGCCGAAGCGGTCGCCTGGGCCCACGGCCACGGCTACGCCACCGGCAACACCGACTGATCACAGCCGCGGCCGAACCTCGTCCTCACCACCGGTCCCGACCCGGACCTGCGGGCACTGGCCTGCCGCGCTCTCGGCTCCACCGCCGACGACCGAGCCCTGCCGGTACTGGAACGCCTCGCCGCCCACGACCTCGCCAGAACCATCCTCGGCGGCCTGGTGGCAACCGCCGCCAAGCAGGGGCTGCGGACCGCGCACCGCATTCGCGCGCGCACCGCACCGACCTGAGCTCGACGCTCGTCCGACCCCGCCCGGCGTTCGGCGCCAGGCCCGCGCTCCGGACCGCCTTGGCTCAGCCCAGCGCGTCCGACAGCTCGGGGTCGGACAGGACGGTGGTGGCCTGCCCGGTGGTCAAGGGGTCGAACAGGGCGTGCGCGGCGGTTCTCGCTCAGCGGTGGTGGACCTCCAGGAAGGTGCGGACCGCCGATTCGAGGGCGCCCTCGATCCAGGCCGGCTTGAGACTGGTGTGCTCGCCGGCGAAGTGGACGCGGCCCTCCGGGGTCTGGGTAGCCGGGTGGAGCTCGTGCAGCTGACCGGGGGTGACGATGGCGGCCTCACCGAGGGCGTACCGGGCGCGCGCCCAGGACTGGGTTGCGCCGACTCCGGTGAACTCCCTCCGCACGCGTGGCCCCAGGAGCCGCTCCAGGTCGTCGAGTGCGAAGGCGTATCGCTCGCCCGGGGTGAGCGAGTCCCAGCGCGCCGCGTCGTCCGACCAGGTGTACGAGGCGAGCACCACGCCCCCCGAGGAGCCCTCCGGCGCATGCGAGGGGAAGTAGGTGAAGCGGCTGGGGCTGTCGCTGACGCAGCCGCCGCCGGTGAAGCCGTCCAGGCCTTCCTCCCAGAACCGGCGGTGGAACTCGAGCAGGACCTTGGTGGCCGAGTCGTAGTGCAGCTCCGCGACGGCCCGGCGCTTGGGGTAGGACATCAGGGGCTCGATCCGGCAGAACCGCAGCGCGCTGAACGGGAGAGTGACGATCGCGTAGTCGCCCTCGAAGGTCCCGGCGCGGGCGACGGGAGCGCCGTCGCAGGACTCCTCGTCGCCGCTCTCCGCGACCGTCTCGATGGTGACCTTGCCGGCGTCCTGCACCAGGCGGGTCATCCGGTGACCGAGGCGCAGGTCGGCCCGGAGCGGGGCGGCCAGCGCGTCGGTGAGCATGGCGGTGCCGCCCTCCAGTTCCCAGTAGCGGTTGGTCGGACTGATCACCGCGTGGTCGATCAGGGTAGGGATCAACGAGTAGTGCAGCCGGGAGGTGAGGTTCTCCAGGGTGCCGGCGGCCTGGACGGACGCCGGGTCCCAGCCGGCTTCCTCGCGCAGGAAGCGGCGGGTGGAGTGGTAGCCGTAGGCGGAGAAGATGCGGGTCCAGGCGTCCAGCCGGTGGCGGATGTCACCGTCCCGGACCGAGACCCCCTCGAACGCCTTGTCGAGGGCACTGGCGGTGGTGGAGTCGAACCGGGCGCCGAAGGAGCGGTTGACCACGGCCGGCGACTGGGCGTACGCGGCGCGGGTGGTCCGGGTGCCGTTGACCGCGATCAGACTGCGGAAGCAGGCCGCGGGCGGGGTGAACGTCCGGTCCGGGCCGTTGCTCCAGGTCTCCCCGGTGAACGAGCGGTACGTCACCGGCGGAACGGCGCCGGTCGGGCCTGCGCCCGGCGCGACGTCGGCGTTGTAGAACAGCCGCCGCTTCAGGCCGAGCTTGTCGGCGAGCGCCAGGACGAGCGGGTGGAAGTCGGGCAGGCGCATGGCACCGGCCTCGGCGTGCAGCCGGGGGTCGGCGAAGATGCCGCGGAAGGTCTTGATCCGCCCGCCGACCCGGTTGGCGTTGGCCTCGATGACGGTCACCTCGTGACCGGCCTGCTTGAGCAGCGTCGCGACGGTCAGCCCGGCGACGCCCGCACCCACCACCAGCACCCGCTTCCGGTCGGCGCGGGGCGGCAGTTGGCCGTCGATCAGGATGCGCAGGTAGTCAAGGGTCAGGTCGGTCTGCTCGTCCGCACCGGCCATCAGCATCTCGCGGGCCAGCGCACGGCTGACCGCCTCGTCGGCCACCGGGCCGACGCTCGGCGCGTACGCGGGCACCGTTGCCGCCGCGGCCCGGGTGCCGAGACCGACCGCGCCGACCGCGGCCACGGCGGCCGACCCCAGGAGGGCACGCCTCCCCAGTCGGGGCTGCCCAGGGACGGCACTCGACTCGCCGGACCGGCTCACAGCGGGCTGACTCATGTTCTCTCCTGACGAAGGCAGTTGGGACATCGCCCAAGCAACGCCCGACCACCGCACGCCGCAACGCCGGCCTCCCGAAGATCACCCGCACCGGTCACACCCAACGCCGTCGCGTTCACCGGTGGGAACGGCGGCCTCGGTGGCCTGCGGAGCCCGGAAGCGGAAGCCCCGTCGGCGGATCGACGGGACCCGACCGCGGGACGCTCGGTCCGCGCGGGGAGTTCAGGCCGCCTGCAGCGTGAGCACTCCGCGCTGTACCAGCTGAGCGCAGAGCCCCAGGCACTGTTCCTGGAGCGTTTGCGGCGGCGGGACCGGCTGGAACCCCCGGGCCACCTGCTCGATCACCTCGGTCAGGGTGCGCTCCTGGGAGCAGGCCCTGAGGAAGGCCGCAACAGCCGGGTTCACCTCGTCCTGGTGGACGCTGCCCTCGGGTGTGGCCTGCAGCAGCAGAAGCATCGTGCGCTGCTGCGCTCGGGGCGGCGTCTCACCGCGCTCGAAGCAGTCGCCGATCTCCTCCAGGTCGTGGTCCAGGGCCAGCAGACAGGTGGCGGGGGTGAGCCGGGGCCGTACCCGATGGAGTTCCTCCCGCGAGAGCGTCGGCGCTGCCGGCAGGACGCCGGCGGGCGGGCCGTCGGGGAAGAAGCGGATCCGGAGGACCGCCACCTCGTAGCGCAGCACGTCGGCCAGCCACGCCGGTCCGTTGAGGTCGGATCCCAGCTTCGTGCGGAGGAAGCCGGCGAATGCCAAGGCCTCGTCCTGCTTCTTCGGCCGGCGGGGCGGGCAGCACGTGTTGTACTCCGGCGCCAGCTCCCACAGGCGCTGCCCGAGGGCCCAGCTGACCAGCGGGAGCGCATCGGTGACCTTCGTCATCCGGTTGACCAGGAGCAGATGGGAGTACATCGAGGTGCGCGGCTGGTCCAGTTCGCTCAGCCGATCCCTCAGTTCGCGGTCGGCCCACGGGAGCGGGTCCGGTTGCTCGGCCAGCACGGCCTGTCGGGCCCGGGGATCGGTCAGGAAACGCGCCAGTGCCTGTTGACGCTGGAGTTCACTCACGTGCTCGCTCACCTGCCGCCTCCGCGTGGCGAAGCCGGCGGCCAGGCGGGCGCCAGGGCCTGTCGTATGCCGTTGAGTTCGGCAAGCAGCTCCGCGGGCGGTGGGAAGTTCTGGTCGCGTTCGATCATCACGGCCTTGAGGGCGGGCATGCGCGGGACGAAGTCGAGCAGCAGTTCGAGGACCTGCGCCGGGACGGGGTGGCTGTGGGTGTCCAGGAGCACGCCGTCCTGCCAGTGGCCACCGGCGAGGTGGATCTGCAGCACGCGTTCCAAGGGGATCCGGTCAAGGAAGTCGGCGGCGTCGAACCCCAGGTTGGTCGCGTTGTTGAGCACGTTGGTCAGGTCGAGCAGCAGGTGGCAGTCGGCCCGGGTGACCACTTCGGTGATGAACTCCGCCTCGCTCATGGTGGACCACGGCACCCGGAAGTAGTACGAGATGTTCTCCACTGCGAAGGGCTGGTCGAGTTCCCGGGCGACCAGGCGTATGTTCCGGGCGGCGATCTCGGTGGTCTCCGGAGTGAAAGCGAGCGGAGTCAGCTGTCCGAGGTTGAGACCGGGGACCTGGGTGAAGCACAGGTGGTCGCTGACCCACTCGGGGTCGGTCCGCTCGGCCAGCCGTTGGATCTTCTTGACGTACTCGGTGTCGGGGGGCTGGTCCGTGCCCAGTGACAGGTCGACGCCGTGCAGCAGGATCGGGAACCTGTCGGCCAGTTCCCTGGCCTCCACCGCCTTGTGCGGTGGCATGTCGATGTACTGGTCGGTGATCAGTTCGACGAAGTCGATCGAGTCGGCCGCGTCGAGAATCGCCTCCCGCAGCTCCTGTCGGTAGCCGAGCCCGACTCCTAGAACGGACGGTTCACGCACGGTCGCATCACTCCTGCCGGTTCGGGGTCGTCACGTGACGTGGTGGCAGCCCCGGGGCCGCCCTGTCGGGCCGGCGAAGGCGCCCGCGTGGCCCTCGAAGCGCCCGGTTGAAGCGCGCTCCCGGCCTGGGACCCCGCCGCCGCGAAGCAGCGGATCACCTTCGCCGCCCTTTGTCGCCGGTGTTCCCTCACGCGCCGACCAGGTCGTCGCGATCGGGACGGCTCACGCCGCTGCGGGCGAACCGGCCGAGCACACGATGCAGATCAGGCACACGATGCAGTTGGCCACCGCCGCGTTGGATCCGCGGTTCGGCTTCATCGCGCGCAGCTCGAACATCGTGTTCTCGCCGCCGAGCGCCTTGGCCGCGTGGTACTTCGCGGCATCGACGCTGCCCCGCACCTCGACCTTCTGGCTCTTGTTCTGGTCGCTCATGTCATTCCCTTTCGTGGATTCGTCGTTCGCGACCGTCCGGTGCACGGACGGGCTCTGTCGCTCGCTCCGGCGCACGCCGCGGGCACGGCCGGTGTGCGGCACTGTCAGTCGAAGGCGACCACCCCCTCCCAACAGAGGCCTTCGAGGACGTCGAGGCACTGTGCCGCCGACGTCCGGTCGGAGTGCGGACCCGTCGCGTCGTACCGTTCGCGCGCCAGGTGGGCGATCTGGTCGACGGTCAGGTCTCCGGTGCGGAGCAGCTCGACGACCCACGCGGTGGGCTCGCTCACCCGTAGTGGTGCCGCCGCCTCGTGGAACAGGACCTTCAGCGGTCCCTCGCCCGCCGGCGCCCGGCGCCCGGCGGCCAGCGCCTCGAGCACCGGTTCCACATCGCAGCTGAACTCGACGACCTCCGTCCGGCCCACGAGTCGCGGCCGGGCCTGGTCGGACCGTGCGCGCCAGCCGAGTTCCACTCCGGGCGGGGCGGTCGGCTTGTCCTCGGCCGCGTCGCGCGTCCACTCATGGATCTTGTACTCGTACCGGCACACCTCGCGGGCCACCACGGCGTCCGGCGGCAGGATACCGAGGAGGAGTTGGCCGACCCTCAGCGCGAGGGCACGCCGGTCCGCCGCGTCGCGATGGCTGCCGTCGGCCTGTGCCGCCCGGTGCAGCCGCTGCTCGTCGGCGGCCGTCAACAAGGCCTGGGTGCGCGGGTAGAGGCCCGGCACGGCTTGCGCCACCCCGGCCGGGTCGGCACCGGCGGTGTCGGGGCCTCGGCTCGGGGAGGTCGGACCGGTCGGCTCCTCGGCGACGCTGATGAGCAGTTGCTCGAGTTCCCCGACGTAGGACTCGTAGGTCGGCTCGTAGCCCAGTTCCACGTGTCCCTGGTGGCCGATGTCCTGGGCCCGCGCGCCGTCCTCGAGCGCGTAACGCAGGGCTGCCGCGAGTTCGTCGTGGCGGAGCGGATCGGTGACCACGACGTTGCGGCGGTCCCGGATCGCGGCCCGGAAGAGCTGTTTTCGCGCGACCTCGGTGGACACGATCAGGCATCCGCCGCAGGCGATGACCTCCGACGGGATGGTCGGAGTGTGCGCCGCGATCGGGAAGTCTCGTTCGAGGAATGCGACGGCGGTGCAGCTGCGGATGAACTCAGGGATGGACCAGTGCGGCATGAACGGGATGAGGTGGACGTGGTCGGCGAGTCCGAGCCGGCCCGCCAGCCGGGTGAAGGCGTCCTGTTGCCATCCCTGGACAGCGGCCGCCAGGTTGAATCTGAAGCCGTCCGAGAACAGCCGCCGCATGGCGTGCAGCAGGTCGAACGACCCCTTGAACTCGCCGAGTTTGCCGTAGATCCCGAGGACGGGCAGACCGCTGTCGACCGGCCGGTCCGGCTCCGAGCCGGTGGCGATCCACTGTGACAGCGGACGGGACGGGCCGACCGGGGTGAACAGGTCGGCGGGCAACCCGAAGGCGGCACACGACGTGATCGCACTCTCGTCCACCCCCGCCTCCAGCAGCCGGTTGCGCGAGGGCCCCCGGGAGATCAGGCGATTCGCGCCGCGCAGGACTTCGGTGTAGGTGGTCCGCAGTTCCGGCAGCCGCATGAGCCGGTGCAGGTCGCTGCCCGCGTGCTTGAAGACGTACGGCACCCCTGTGAACCGGCTTGCCAGATAGGCCGCGACTCCGTACGGCTCCAGGTAGTACGAGAAGATCACTTCACAGTCGTGCGCGCGGATCAGCTCGGTTGCCAGGCCTGCCAGCCGGCTGACGGTCGGGTTGCCGAGCGGGACATAGTAGAGCTCGCGGCGATCGGGAGGCTGCGTGCTGGTGACGATCACGCGCCCGCCGCTTTCGGGGAAGTCCGGTGCGTAGGCACCACTCATGGCCCGGTCGGTCTCGGGTATCCGGATCCGGAAGGTCTCCTCCACCTCGTCCGCGTTCGTGACCACGAAGACGCGGTGTCCCCGCTCGGCCAGGCCGCGGGCGGCCCAGTAGCAGTGCATACTGACCCCACCCTGAATCGGCGGGTACTTCGTGAGAAAACAGATGTTCATGCCGCCACCCCAAACAATGCCGAGATCTGTCGGATAGGTTGAGGGCGCCTTACCGGTCGCAAGCCTTGGAATGGGCGCCGCTGGCGCGGCGGAAGCCGTCTCTCACAGTGGACCGGAGATCCGGGCAAACGTAAATGGCGCACAAGAGCCAAAGACGATAATATGGCCGACCCGCGAGAGCCCCGGCGGATGGTCCGCACGCGCCGGAGCGTGTACGCACTTCACGCCGCCCCTCGGAGGGCGAGAACACGCGGAGAAAACCGCCGAGAATCACAACTGCGCCGGCACCGAGCGACAGTGCCGCAACGCCAGCATCGCCCGCCGTGACGCACGGGCTCCAGCCGCGCATCGACGCCCGCCCTCAACAGGGAACCGCCCGCGCACGCGCGCGGCGACGCCGGTGGGTTCCGAATGATCATCCGAGCCGCTCCAACGCGGCATGTCGATGCTCGTGGAGCGGGCCGGGCTGGTCCCGCGCGGAAGGACGTCGGGCGGGGTACGGCTCCGACGGGTTTGATTCGGCCCTCCGCGTCAGCGTCCGCCTGGTCGGCCCACCCGCGGCACGGCGCCCCGGGTGGGCCGACTTCGATGGTGGGCCGCCGACCTGCTAATATTCTTCTCGTCGCGAGGGAGATGATTCCTCGTCAGGCGTCAGCGGTGCTACCAGAGCACGCCCTACTTTCAGTAGGGAGAGTCCGTGCAACCCGGGCCTGGCGCTCCACAGTCGGACGAGGTCCGGTGCCTACTTGGGTGCCGGGCCTCGCCCGCGTTTGCGGGCCGTTTGCCGGCCGTTTGCGGGTCAGGACAGCCACGACAGTCCGGCCGCCGCGCGCTGGAGGCGGCGGGCGGGCCTCGGCGGCAGCGCCGGTCTCCTCGAACCGGTCACCGTTCTCCCCACCGGGACTGCCCGGAGACCGTGGGCGGCAGGCCGGTCGCGGCCACGCGCGGTTGCAGTGTGAGCCTGATGCGCTGGGTGTCGGTGTGCCCGCGCTTCGCGTCGCCGCCCAGCTCCACGACCCAGAAGCGCACCCTGGCACCCCCCTCCCCGGACCGCTCCAGCGCCAGGGAGACCTCCAGTTCGACCTCGCCCAGCTCGAACTGGATCGCCCGGCCGGCGCCGTCGGCCACGGCCTGCTCCAACTGGCCCCGCAGATCACGGATGACGTCCGACAGTTCGATCACGGGTCTCCCCCAGGGTGGCTCGGGTGATGGACGTAGCCTCACTATAGGACTTCGAGGACACACGCATGACGAACTGTCATGGTGGGCAACTCCCAGGTATGAGCGGCGCGTTCGGTGTTCGAGGATCTACCGGCGGAGGCGGCGCCCGGCCGGCGGAGGCGAGCCGGTGACGGGACTGCGCGGCGAACGGGCTGCGGAGGTGATCGTCCGCCGGGCCGACGGCGGCGAGGAACGCGGGTCCGGCTACCTGGTGCGCGACGGGATGTTGCTGACCGCCGAACACGTCGTACGCCAGGCCTCCGGCATCCAGGCCCGGTTCGAGGCGGACCGGGCGACGGAATGGACCGCGCAGGCGCAGGTGCTCTGGTCGGATCCCCGCGCCGACGTCGCCCTGCTCACCCTGAACCAGGGCGAGGGCGGGCCCGGACGACGGGTCAGGCCCGCGCGGTTCGGGGCGGTCCGTGAGACGGACACGGGCCTGCGCAGCAGCGCACTGGGCTTCCCCCTGTTCAAGCTGCGCGACGACCCCGGCGGCGTGACGCGCTACCGGGACTCCTGCCACGCCCGCGGCGAGATCGCGCCGCTGGCGGATCGCCGGGAGCGGACCCTGGAGCTGCGGGTCCAGGAACCCGAGCGGGACCCGGACCCGCTCCACTCGCCTTGGGAGGGCATGTCGGGAGCGGCGGTGTGGGCGCACGGCCGGATCGTCGGGGTGGTCACCATGCACCGCCGCGAGGAAGGCCTCGGCACACTGACCGTCAGTCGCGCCGACGAGTGGGCGAAGGCAGCCGGCGAGGCCGGCCGTGAGGCGCTGCGCCGCGCCGGTGTGACCACCGCGCTGCGGCCGGCGGCACCCTCGTGGCGCGACCGGCGACTGGTCCTCGGGACGAGTGCCGGGACGCTCGCCGTCGTCCTGACGGTCTGGCTCGGGACGGCCCGACTCACCGAACAGCCACCGTTGCGCTTCCAGGTCCTCGGCACGTGCAGCCACGTCGGTCAGCAACTGGGCAACGAGTCGGCCGGTTTCACGCCCGGTGGCCGCTACACCAACGAGATCCTCACGCCCGACGGGCAGGTTCTGCCGCTCGCGGCGTCCGGCGAGAGCGGTACCGTGGCGAAGGACGGCTCACTGCACTGGAGCTGGTCCTGCGCGAGCACCGACGCCAAGGGCACGTACCGGGCCCGGGTCACCGACGAAGCGACCCACCGACGCACCGGCTGGGCGACCTTCGAAGTCGGACACCTGACGCCGTACACCTGCGCGTTCCAGCAGGAGAACGGCCTGTGGTACGCCGGAATCAGCCGGACCGTGACCGCCGTACTGGCGCCCGGGGCGACCGACGCGGACGGCATCGCGGAGACGCAGTGTCTGCTCCAGCGCCTGGGCTTCCCGCTCGGGCCGCGGGAGATCGACGGCCAGTACGGCAGCTACACCCAGCAGGCCGTCACCTCGCTCCAGCAGCAGGGCGGGATCACAGCGGACGGAATTGTCGGGCCGTCCACCTGGCAGCTGCTGCGCACCCGTGCACCGCAGGGCGGCTGACAGGCGCCGTCCGCCGCCTGACGTCGCTCCCGCGTCTCAATCGGGCGCGGTGCCCAAAGCTTGGGGCGATATTCGCCAAAGCGGAGAGCCCATCCAGACCCGGCATGGCTGATGCGGCGGTGGGGCAACTGGCCGTCGCTGTAGGACACCTGGTCCGGGTCGTCCGAGTACTGCCAAACCGGCCCCAGCGACTCGCGGCTACGTACCGTGCCCAGCGAAGCGCGCTCCTCCCAGGCCCGTGCCAGGCTCTTCAGCTTGAAATGGGCATCTCGGAGGGCCACTGCCAGCGCAACGGCACCCTGCCCCGAGCCATCCATCACATTCCCCGGTCGTCGCAGTCCGTGCCGCTGTCGAAGAACAACTCGCCTCCCACGCCCCGAGAGCCCGCCCATAGCTTCAGAAGTCCCGCATGGTCGCGCCTGCCTGGGGCCGGTGCGAGGTGAAGACGGCCACCGTTGATCATCGTCAGTCGTGTGGACAAACGAAGATCAGAGTAGACCCTGCCCAGTGGCAGTCGGTATTCGAGGGCCTGATGGCCATGGTGGCGGGCCGCTTCGCCCGGGCGGCGGGCGCCGGCCACGCGGTGGAGCCGGCGCCTGCGCTCGTCCGGGAGTGCGGTCCTACTACGTGGCCGCTGCCGTGGCGGCGCGCCAGGCGGTGACGAGGTCGGCGGCCTTGGCCTCGAAATCGGGGTCCCGCCAGCTGCCCGGGAGACCTATCAGCACCGGCAGGTTGCACACGCCGTGGACCCAACGCCCCGGATATCCTGTGGGGCCACCGCAAGCGGTTCGCTCGCCTTGTCGGTAGCCGGTGCCATGATCCTCGCCAACGACGCGAGGAGGTCATCGTGGGGACATGGGACATCGGCCCGTTCGACAACGACACGGCTGCGGACTTCGCCGGAGTGCTGGATGAGGCCGAGTCCGTCGAGCGGGAGGCCATGGTTCGTGGGGTCCTCACCCGGACGTTGGGCGCGTCGGACTACCTCCATGAGGCGCAGGAGGCGGTGGCTGCGGCCGCACTGATCGCGGCCCAGTGCCCTGGAGGTCAGCAGGTCGAATCCGGATGCGGTCCGGAGACTGTGATGCCGACGTTCGCCGAGGACCTCCGCCTGCTCGCCGATGAGGCCCTCGCACGCATCGCTTCCGATGAGTTCGGCATCACCGAGAGCTGGGTCGCGGCCGCTGACTGCGCTCGGTGGATCGCCATGATCAAGGCTCTTCGTTTGGTCCTCAACCCACCTCCTCCGTCGATCGACGTTCCGCTCTTCGACCTCGACGTGTAGGGATCGCGACTGGCCGGCTCAGTGATCGGCGGGCTCACGGGCCTCGGGCCGGCACAGACCGTTCTTCCACGCCTCGAAGGCGGCCGGGGCCGAGGAAAGTACTCGCGCAGCAGGGACCCGAGCTGCCCACGCTGTCGGCGTAGGGCGGCGATCTGGAGGCCGGCCTGCAGGGCTGAGTGAGGAGCAGCTGGCCGAGTCCGCCCGTCTGAAGGGGGCCGAGTGGCGGGCCTGCCACGTGGTGTGGGCCGAGAGTACTGGGCCAATCTGTCCGGCGTGGACCGGGTCGCCGCCCGCAGCCGGCTCATGCGCATCGACGACGAGCCGGACGCCTCGGCCGCGTAGCGCGGACGCGCGCGGCCCGACGGCCGCGTCCGGGTACCCGGGTTTCTCACCGGACCCGAGCGGGCCGCGAACGCGGAGACTCGCAGGCCTCCCAGGCGTTTTCCGCCGGGCCGCGGCGAGGCCTACCGGGGCAGCCTGGCCCGCTACCAGCTGGACCAGCGGCTGGTCTGCGCGGCCGTCGTGGACCTGACCACCGGCACGGTCGCGCCGGGGCGGGCTGCTTCGGGTGTGTCAGAACGCGGGGCGGCTCTCGCTCCTGGGGTCACCGTCGGCGAGATGGTCGGTGTAGAGGCCAGCGCGGGCCAGCCGCCGCCAGGGCCGGGCGCGACGCACCGCGATGTCGATGTCGGGCTCGGTCGAGTGGAGGTCGAGGTCGGCGAGTGCGAGGGCGGGCTGGTTGTGGGCCGGGGCGCGGGTGAGCCAGCGTCCGCCGGGGGCGACGATGCCGGAGGGGGCGGTGGTGGCGAACTGGGCGGGGACGGCGTAGCCGAGCCAGTAGTTGTAGAGGGTGCCGTAGGCCTGGGCGACGGTGGCGCGGGCGGGGTCGTCGATCATGACGGACAGCAGGACGCAGTCGACGTTGAGGCGTTCCTACTCGGCGGTGGGGAAGTTCGCTTCGATGCAGATGGCCAGGCCGAAGCGGACGCCGTCCACGTCGAAGACCGTCGGTTCGGGCCGGCCGGGGGGTGTAGAGGTAGGACAGCTCGGTGTTCGACAGGAACCGCTTGTCGTAGCGGGCGACCAGGTCCCCGTGGTCGGAGACGACGTAGAGGCTGTTGTGCCCTGGCGGGGTAGCAGTGCCCGGTGTCGGTCAATCTTCAGTGGCAGAAGCTCGCACCCATCAACCTTCGGTGGCAATCGGTCAAGGTTCGATGGCACGGGACCAAACTCACCACCGCAGGTCAGGCGGTGCAACGCGGGACGCAACACGCTGTTGCACCCGGGTTGCCGGGCGGCGCCGCCCGCGCTCCGCCTTCTGACGTCCCTGCTCCCGTTCCTGGCGGCCGCGGCTTCGGCGGCGGCCCGCGGCGAGCAACTGGTCGCCGTCCGAGTTGTCGAGCCCGGCGGCGAGGGTGTGCCAACCGGGTCGGCTGAACCGATGCCACGGGGCGGCGGCGCCGAAGCGGCGCAGCAGCGGCAGGGTGGTGGGCCACGATGGGCAGGGCAGGCTCCTGTGCGTCGCGCCCGCCCCATCCGTGAGCGGTTGGCCCTGGCCGGACGGCGGGTGTGGATCGTGGGCGCACTGAACCCGGGATGGTTCGACGGACGTATTCAATATCAGGGGCCGACGCCCCCGTGGTTCCACCGGAGGTGTGGTCAGTCTTGTCCGATTCGCCGATGTCCGACACCGACCGCAGTGCTGCGCTGTCCCGCCGCCGTGCCTCGGCATCGCCAGAAGTGCGGCCTTGGCTGGCAGTGCTGCCCTCCTCGGTGTGAGCACGACTGCGCGCGCCGCTGCGACGCTGGGGACAGCGGGCGGGGCCGGACTGCCGCCGTCGACGGGGCGCCTGGCCCGAGGTGTCGTCATGCGCAGGCTCTGCCCACCCAGCCGTCCCACCGAATCTGACCGCCACCCCACCGGACCCAGCGGCGGCCATTCTCACCCGCCACTGACCTGCGCCGACACGCCTCCTCCGGCTGGTGACCAGAGGTGACCGCGTGTACCGGCGCACATCGCCAAGGCTGGCGGTGCGGCCACACCCCCGGGCCCACCCGATCAATGGCCCAACAGCCCGTCCCCGGAAAGGGAATGATGAGAGCAGGAATCGCCATAGCTGCGGCAGCCGGAATCCTGGCTACCGGATGCGTGGCTGTCAGCGTCGCCAGCGCCTCCCCGCCGGAGGACGCCCACAGCAACGCCGTTGCCGCACCGACCTCCCTGGCGCAGTCGGCCGCGGCCCAGGCCAAGGAGCGCCGCTCGGCGCTATCCGCCTCGAAGCCGACGGCTACCTCGACACCGGCACTGCCGAAGCCCCCGAAGCCGACGCCCACCTCGACACGGGCACCCTCGAAGCCGCCGAAGCCGCCGAAGCCGACGCCCACCTCGACACCGGCACCCTCGAAGCCGCCGAAGCCGCCGAAGCCGACGCCCACCTCGACAAATGGGGCTTCCCTGTCGTTTCCGTGGGTCTCGGACCTGGACTGATATGCAGAACACACCGCATTCCGGATAACCTCCAAATTCTGCTTCGCCGAGAAACGCATCGCTGACCTCGAACCGGGTTTCTCGAGGCCCAGTCACCGGCCGGGCCCGGCCGGTGACTGGGTGTACCAATATGGGACGGGAAGGGGACGCCGGGCAGGCCGGGCGGCGCAATGGAACGGCTCGTCAATCCCTCATGGTTCATATACCTGCGATTAGACGCAAAAAGCTGGCTCCACCCTGGCTCCTGTTCCTCATCTGCGGAGGCGTTTTCGGCTTCGTGAAGGACAACCGGCCTCAGTACGCGGGCGCCGCCGTGGGCGCCC
>NZ_JBSFJV010000088.1:0-30234 GCF_053598235.1 Kitasatospora sp. NPDC001159 | reverse complement strand
GGGGGGGGATCCGCGCGTACAGCGGTCCCCCCTCCCCACCCCCCCCCCCCCCCCGCACCGCGCGGGCCCGCCCCCCCCCCGCCCCGCCCAACTCCCCCTCGGCGGCGCGTGGGGCATGATCGGTGCGGACCGACCGCCGACCGAGGAGTCCGGATGAACCGCCCCGCGCGTACCGCCGTCCTGGCGACGCTGGCCCTGCTCGCCACCGCCGGCTGCTCGGCCACCCCCGCGCGCGCCCGCGCCCACCCGAGCGCCGCCGCGCCCGCCACCACCGCGCCCGCAGCCCCGGTGGCCCCCGCCCCGAGCAGGGCCGCCGCCTGGAGCGGCCAGTTCCGCGACTACGGCACCGCACAGTGGAAGCACGCCTGGGGCGCCGTCGACCAGGGCTCCTGGGGCGGCGCCGACTTCGCCGCCGTCGACGACCCCACCGCCCCCGGCGGCGGGGTCGCGCTCCAGGTGGCCTACGGCGCCGGCTCCTCCGCCAACACCTGCACCGACTGCCCCAACCCCGGCGGCGGCCAGTTCTACACCGACCTCAACACCCTCGGCCTGCCCGCCCTCGCCCAGGGCCCCACCCTGGACCTCAAGTACGCCGTCAAGTTCCCCACCGGCCGTGACTGGGGCAAGGCCGGCAAGCTGCCCGGCCTGTACGGCGGCCGGATCGGCGAGGAGTCCGGCGGCAACCACGGCAGCGGCTGGTCCACCCGCTACATGTGGCGCACCGCCAAGGGCAGCCCCGACAACGGCGAGGTCTACCTCTACACCCCGAGCAACTCCGGCCCGACCGGCTACGGCGTGGACGAGGGCCTGGGCGACTGGCACTTCCAGGCCGACGGCCGCTGGCACACCGTCGAGCAGCTGGTGAACCGCGGCACCGGCGACATCACCGTCTGGTACGACGGCCGGCAGGTGCACGCCGCCACCGGTACGGCCTCCGGCATCGGCTCGCTCCCCTTCGGCGGCGTGCTGTTCTCCACCTTCTACGGCGGCCACGACACCAGTTGGGGCCCGGCCGGTAACCAGCACGCCTTCTTCGCTGACTTCTCGCTCTCCACCGGCGTCCAGCACTGATGGGCGGCTGGGCCGGCGAAGTGATCCTGGGCCTGGTCGTCCTGGTGGGCGCCTCGGTCCAGCGGCTGGCGGGCATCGGTTTCGCCCTGGTCGCGGCGCCCGTCCTGGTGCTGATGCTCGGCCCGAACAGCGGGGTGACGCTGGCCAACTTCGCCGCCGGGGCCATCAGCGCCGTCGGGCTGGCCGGCAGTTGGCGGCAGGTCCGGCCGACGACCATGCTGCCGCTGCTGATCGCCGCCTCCTGCACCGTCCCGGCCGGTGCCTGGGTGGCGGCGAAGGCACCCACGCCGGAGCTGCTGATCGGCATCGGCCTGCTGGTCAGCGCGGCCTCGTTGCTGGTGATCCGGGGCGTCCGGGCCGCCGCGCTGCGCGGGGTCGGCGGGGCTCTGGTCGCGGGAGCCACCAGCGGATTCATGAACTCGGCCGCCGGGGTGGGCGGCCCGGCGATGTCCCTGTACGCCGTCAACTCCGGTTGGACGGCCCGGGAGTTCGTGCCCAACGCCCAGTTGTACGGTGTGGTGGTGAACGCCTTCTCACTGGCGACCAAAGGACTGCCGGAGCTGAGCGCGCCCGCCTGGGGGCTGGTGGCCGCGGCACTCGCGGGCGGCGCGGTGGTCGGCCGGCTGCTGGCCGCTCGGGTCCCGGAGCACCGGGCCCGGGTGGTAGTGCTGGGGCTGGCCCTGGCCGGCGGGCTGACCACCCTCGTCAAGGGTGTTTCCGGACTCTGACGGCCCGGCTGGGAATGCTCTTCAGCTCCCCGTTCCTCATGCGGAACGCGGAGCGGGTGTAGTGCGCGCACTGCCGGGCGTTGCGGGACTTGAATCGCGGGTACCTGGCCCGCCCGGCGAAGAAGTTCGAGAACGCGGTGTGTTGGTGGCGCAGTGTCTGCTGCAACGGCGCCGACGACACCTCGGAAAGGAACGACAGGTCTTCCGTCTTCTTCCACGCCGTCAGCGTCGCGTCCGTCTGCTTGTACGAGGTGCGCTCGCCCCGCTCGTGGAAGGCCGCGTGACGCTCTGCGAGGGTCTTGTTCCACACCAGGCGCACACACCCGAACGTGCGGCTCAGCAGGGCCGCTTGCCCGGGGTCCGGGTATGCCCGGCACTTGTACGCCGTCCTCACGAACCACACCTTACTTTTGGAGCCGACGCGTGTAAGGCAAACGGTCAGACTCGCTCCAGGGCTACGCTCTCAGAACCGTTTCGGCTCCGCCAGGCCGACTCCTACTGAGCCCCCGATCCCTCCCGGGCCCGATGGCCACGTCTTCCTCTGAAGCCTCTGTGAAAGGGCGGCCAAATCTGTAGCGGTCATGCCATACTGCGTCGGTGACCTCAGCCAGCCTAGCGACACCCCCGCAGCGCAGCAGGCCCCAACTGGGCCGGAAATTCACCATGCTGTGGTCGGCCTCCTCGATCTCAGCGGTGGGCGACGGCATGCGGGACTCCTCGCTGCCGCTGCTCGCACTGACGGTCTCGGACTCCCCGAAGGCCGTCTCCCTGGTCGCGGTGTCCGGCTCGCTGCCCTGGCTGCTGATGGCCCTGTTCGGCGGGGTCATCGCGGACCGCTTCGACCGCCGCCGACTGATGTGGACGATCGACATCGGACGCGCCGTCATCGTGGTCGGCTTCGCGACCTGGGTCTTCCTCTCCACCCCGCCGCTGGCCGCGCTCGCCGTCCTGGCCTTCGTCCTCGGCTGCGGCGAGACGGTGTTCGTCAACGCGGCCACCTCGGCCATCCCGGACGTGGTCCGGCCCGACCAGCTCGACGCCGCCAACGGCCGGCTGCAAGGCGGTCTGCTGGTCGGCCGGATGGCCGGCCCGCTGGTGGGCACCACCCTGTTCGCTCTCGCCGCCGGTTACCCCTTCACGGTGGACGGCCTCTCCTTCGCGGTCGCCGCCTCCCTGGTCTTCCTCACCGGCCGCTCCAGCACCCCCAGGTCGCGGGCCGACCGCCCGGTGATCGCCGACATCCGCGAGGGCGTCCGCTGGCTCTACCAGCACAAGCAGCTGCGCCTGGTCGCGTCCCTGTCCGCCCTGGCCGGCGGCGCCTCCGCACTCGGCATCACCATGCTGGCGCTGCTGGTGACCCGCACCCTGTCCGCCCCGACCTGGGCCTACGGCGCCGTCCTCGCCACCGGCGTGATCGGCGGCACGGCCGCCAGCACCCTGGCCGGCCGGCTCAGCCAGCGAATGGGCCGCCGCGCCCGGATCGCCCTCTCCTTCGTGCTGATGGGCTCGGCGCTGCTGCTGATGGGCCTGAGCCCCTCGGTGGTCCTGGTCGCGGTGCTGTTCGCGGTCGGCAACTTCGGCGTGGTGACCTGGAACGTCCAGGCGATCTCGCTGCGTCAGCAGATCGTGCCGAAGGAACTGCTCGGCCGGGTCAACAGCTGTTACCTGATGCTCACCCGGATCGGCATGCTGATCGGCGCGGGCCTCAGCGGCTGGATCGGCTCCGCCGTCAACGTCCGCACCCCGCTGGTGATCAGCGGCATCCTGCTCCTCGCCGCGCTGTTCGCCCTCCCTCGGATGGGCAACCTGGAGCCCACCCCGGCCCCCGCCGCCGAGGAGCGGCCCGCCGAGGAGCCCGCGGAGCAGACGGCGGACTGACCGGGCCCCTTTCCGCCCCCGCTTCCCCGGACCGCTTCCCCGGACCGCTTCCCCCGCGAGGGGGAGGCGGTTCCTTCCGTCGGCCGAGGTGCGCCGACCGACCCCGCTGCGACGGTGGACACACAGTCCCCACCGCATCGGAGAGCCGCCATGACCGTCCTGGCCCGACCACGGCCGACCACCGGCCGCCTGCGCGCCGCCTGGGCCGCCGCCCACGCCCCCGTCGCCGGCGTGCCGCGCTGGGCCCGGATCGCCGCCCGGGCGGTGCCCTTCACCGTCCTGCCGTCCTGCGCCTGGCGGATCGTCACCTGCACCTTCCACGTCCCGCTGGACGGCGACACGGTCCAGGACTCCGGCAACCTGCCCTGGTGGCTGCCGCTGGAGCTGTACGTCATCGTGCTGTCGGTCGTCTCCGAACTGCTGGCCTTCACCGTCTTCAGCCTGATCTCCCGCTGGGGCGAGGTCTTCCCCCGCTGGCTCCCGCTGCTGCGCGGCCGCCGGGTCCCGGTTTCAGCGGCCGTCATCCCGGCGTCCCTGGGCGCCGCCGCCCTCACCGCCATCACCGTCCTGGTCACCGTCATGGTCTCCACCGGCCGCACCATCCAGGGCCGCCCCCTCCACGACGGCATCCCGGTGTTCTCGGGCGACTGGCACACCGTCGTCCTGGTCGCCTGCTACGGCCCGCTGCTGCTCTGGGGCCCACTGCTGGCCGCCGTCACCGTCGCCTACTGGCGGCGGCGTACGTCGGGTGCGTACGCATGCACGCGACCAGGGCCTACGATGGCCGCATGAGCACCGGCACCGATCTGGCAGATGCGCACTGCTCGCAGCAGCGGGCCGAGGCGAGGCTCGACGTCGCCGCGTCCGTGCTCGCGCTGCTGGCCGACCGGACCAGGCTCGCGCTACTGGAGCGGCTCGGGCGGGGCGAGGCGGATGTGACCACGCTGACCGAGGCGACCGGGGCCGCGCGGCCGTCGGTCAGCCAGCACCTGGCGAAGCTGCGACTGGCCGGGCTGGTCGCGACCCGCAAGGACGGGCGGCGGGTCGTCTACTCGCTCCGGCACGGGCACCTGCGGCGGCTCGTGGACGAGGCGCTGAACGTCGCCGACCACCAGATCGGGCACCTGCCGCCGCATGACTGAGCCCTTGGGCCGCCCCTCACCGGCGGGGGTTCCACCCCATCAACAGGTGCACATATATGCACGCATTAACTATGATGGACGCGCCATCCCCCGCCCCCACCCTCGGCCGGCGGCGCCCCCGACGGCCCGAACCGGCCCATGGGGCGGCCGAATTGGCGGCACATCACGGAGGAACCCAGCCAGGTTCTTGAGGTGTCCATGTCGCACCTTTGGGATCGTTCCAACTCTGGTTAGGGTCCACACCAGCTCCACCGAATCCGGCGCCGCCCGGCCGTCGCGCGGTGCCGTACGAACCTGCCGATTGGACCGCGGCCCTCCGGAGCTGGTTCATGCAGCTGGCCAGGCCCTACCTGTGGATCTGCCCGTACACGCCCGTTCCGGCCGGCTAGCACACCACCACCTACAACGGCTCCTACTGCGGCGGCCTGGGAGCCAGGCTCCTGGTGCGCAACTGATCCCGGCCGCGGCGCGAGGCACCTGAGAGGCACCCGAGGGGCGCCGCCCACCGGACCGGCATGATCCGGCTGGCGGACGACTGAGGCGGGCCCATCGCGCGCCGGGCCCACCTCACCCCAGCCGCCCGGACCGGCCCGGACCGGCTCGCATTCCGGCGCCCTGACGCACCCGGCGGATAATGGCCGGTGCCGCAGGCCGACTGCGCCTACGGCACCGATCGACTGAGAGGCAGAGGGCGGATGACCCTGGAGGAAGGCCGGCGCGTCAGGCTGGCGGAGGACCTCGGGATCGGCGAGGCCGTCGCCGGGGAAACCGGGGCGACCGTCGGGTTCGTCTCGCTGGGAGCCGGGATCGAGGGCACAGTCGAGCGTGTGGACGGGGAACTCCCGGAGAGCGAGGAGGTCCGCGAGTACCAGCGACTCAAGGCGCTGTTCGAGGACTACGGGCACACCATGCCGGTGGCGAGCCGGGAGCGACTGGAGGAGCAGATCGCCGCGCTGGAGCCGGAGTGGGCCGCACATCAGGAGCGGGGCAGCCGGGTGACCGTCCGGGTCCGGCTGGACAACGGCTTCGTCCTCGACGGGGCGCACCAGGACATCCTCACGACACTGTGAGGGAGGACGTCCCCCGACCTGGGAATTGAGCGGGCGTTTACGGCACCCCGGGGAGGCCAAGCCATCACTGGAATCACGGGAGGTGAGTCGATGCCCAGTTGGGGTGGAGGCAAGGCGACGCCCGGTGTGAGCGGCGGCGAGGCAATGCCCGAGGTGACAGGAGGGAGCGCCGACCCCGGTACGGCGTCCCGCACCGGGGCGACCACGACCGAGGCTCCGGCCGACGATCCCGCCGCAGCGTTGTGTCAGGTTCCAGGTCGGAACGCGTGAGACGGCTCCCGGGGCAGTTCCCGGGGCTGCGGCGAATCGTACGGACGCTGCTGCGCCATGATTCGCCTCCCGATCGCCTCGCGCTCTCCACTTACCCCCATGGGGTATCCCGACACGGTCGGATCGCTGCCCGCCCCCCGCCGCAAGCCCGCCCGGCCCGAGGAAGTCGGGCCGGGCGGGCTTGGCAGTCTCTCTCCCCGGCTCAGCCAGCTCTTCTAGCGCTGCGGTGATGCCTGAGCCTGTTGGCTATGACGACATCCGATTTGGCGCGGGTGGTGCGGAGCCGGTCCGGGTCTGGAGGTCGACCGACCAGCCGGCAGTTACAGAGGATCGTGCGTCGAGGCAAGGCCCTGACCCCGGGCCCTGGTCCACGCCGCCTCGCGCAGCAGCCGCAGGCCGTTGAGGCCGACGATGACGGTCGAGCCCTCGTGGCCGAGCACGCCGAGGGGCAGCGGGAGGGTGGCGACGAGGTCCCAGACGACCAGCACCGAGATGAACACCGAGGCGATCACCAGGTTCTGCACCACGAAGCCGCGTGCCCGCCGGGAGAGTGCCACCACGGCCGGGACCGTGGCGAGTTCGTCGCGCACGATGACGGCGTCGGCGGTCTCCAGCGCCAGGTCGGAGCCGGCCCGGCCCATGGCGATGCCGGTGTGGGCGGCGGCCAGGGCTGGAGCGTCGTTGACGCCGTCGCCGATCACCAGCACCTTCCGGCCGGCCGTCGTCTCCTGCTCGCGGACGGCGGCGACCTTGCCCTGCGGCAGCAGCCCGGCCCGCACCTCCGCGATGCCGACCTCGGCGGCCACCGCGGCGGCGGCGCGCGGGTTGTCGCCGGTGAGCAGCATCGGCACGCGGCCGGTGAGGCCGGTCAGCGCGGCCACGGTCTCGGCGGCGTCGGGGCGCAGCCGGTCGGCGATCCCGAGCACGCCGACCGGCACGCCGTCCGCCTCCACCAGCACGGCGGTGCGGCCGCGTTCCTCCAGCTCGGCCACGACGGCCGGAGCGGCGCCGGAGCGCCCGTTGAGCAGCCGCTCGGGCGCGCCGACCGCGACGACCCGGCCCTCGACGGCGGCGGTGACGCCGACGCCGGGGACGGAGTCGAAGTCCTCGGCGGCGGCCAGGGCGAGACCGCGGGTCCGGGCGGCCTCGACCACGGCCCGGGCGAGCGGGTGCTCGCTGGGGTGCTCGGCGCCGGCGGCCAGGGCGAGCAGCTCGTCCTCGGTCAGGTCGGAGCCGGGCAGCGGGCGGATGTCCGTGACGCGCGGGGTGCCCTCGGTGAGGGTGCCGGTCTTGTCCAGGGCGACGGCGTCCACCTGCCCGAGCCGTTCCATCACCACGGCGGACTTGACCAGCACGCCGTGCCGGCCGGCGTTGGCGATGGCGGACAGCAGCGGCGGCATGGTCGCGAGGACCACGGCGCACGGCGAGGCGACGATCATGAAGGTCATGGCCCGCAGCAGCGAGCCGGTGAAGGCCGCGCCGAGGGCGAGCGGGACGGCGAAGACGGCGAGGGTCGCGATCACCATGCCGATCGAGTAGCGCTGTTCGACCTTCTCGATGAACAGCTGGGTCGGCGCCTTGGTCTCGGAGGCCTCCTCGACCATGGCGACGATCCGGGCGATCACCGAGTCGGAGGCGTCCCGGTCGACCTTCACCCGCAGGGCGCCGGTGCCGTTCAGGGTGCCGGCGAACACCTCGTCGCCGGGCTGCTTGGCGACGGGCAGCGGCTCGCCCGTGATGGTGGCCTGGTCGACCTCGCTGGCACCGTCCAGGACCCGTCCGTCGGCGCCGATCCGCTCGCCGGGCCGGATCAGAACCGTGTCGCCGACGGCCAACTCCTCGGTCGGGACACTCTCCTCGGTGCCGTCGTCCAACAGCCGGGTGGCGGTGGCGGGCGCGAGGTCGAGCAGTCCGCGCACCGAGTCGGCGGTACGGGCGGTGGCCAGGGCCTCCAGCGCGCCGGAGGTGGCGAAGATGACGATCAGCAGCGCGCCGTCCATGACCTGCCCGACGGCGGCGGCGCCGAGCGCGGCGACGATCATCAGCAGGTCGACGTCGAGGGTCTTCTCGCGCAGCGCCTGGAGGCCGGCCCAGGCAGGTTCCCAGCCGCCGGTGGCGTAGGCGAGGGCGTACAGCGGGCCCCAGGCCCAGGCCGGGGCGCCGGTGAGCTGGAGCGGCAGCGCGGTCAGGAAGAGCAGGGTCGCGGCGGTGGCCCAGCGGGCCTCGGGGAGGGCGAGGACCCGGGTGCGGCGGCGCGGGGCGGTGTCCGGGCGCGGCGCGGCGGTGGGCGCGGGGCGCTCGGTCAGGGTGGTGGGCATGCGGACGGGACCCTTCGGGGGCAGGGTGGGGCCGGTGACTCGACCACCATACATGAACATATGAACGCCCCTTCATGTATGAGTTGTAGTATTGCCCGCATGGGTCATGGAGCCGCCCCCGCCACCGCCGTACCGCACACGCGCCTGGATGCCACCAGCGCCGCCCGGGTGGCCAACACCCTGCAGGCCCTGGCCACCCCGTCCCGGCTGCTGATCCTCTCCCGCCTGCGCGAGGGCCCCTGCGCGGCGACCGAACTCGCCGCCGAGGTCGGCATGGAGCAGTCCGCCTGTTCGCACCAGCTACGACTGCTGCGAAACCTCGACCTGGTGGTCGGTCGGCGCCATGGGCGCTCGGTGGTGTACGCGCTCTACGACAACCATGTGGCCGCGCTGCTCGACCAGGCGGTCTACCACATCGAGCACCTGCGTCTCGGGCTCACCGACGAGCCGGACACCCTGGAGTAACAGGCGCGGAAGCCCCCGTACCGGCCGAGGGGCCGCCCAACCCTCGCGGTGGAAACCGGGCCCGGTCAGCTCCCCAGGAACCGCAGGACCGCCAGCACCCTGCGGTTGGTGCCGTCGTCCCGCGGCAGCCGCAGTTTGTCGAACACCGCGTTGGTGTGTTTCTCCACCGCGCTCCTGGAGATGAACAGCTGCTGCGCGATGGCCGTGTTGGTGCAGCCCTGGGCCATGAGCGTCAGCACGCCCCGCTCCCGGTCCGTCAGCAGATCGAGATCGTCGGTGTGGCGTGTGCGCGCCAGCAGGCGGCGCACCACCTCCGGATCGAAGACCGTGTCGCCGGCGTGCACCCGCTCCAGCGCGGACAGGAACTCCTCCACCCTGCCGACCCGGTCCTTCAGCAGGTATCCCACGCCCCGGGTGTCGGCCGCCAGCAGCTCGGCGGCGTACCGCGGCTCGACGTACTGGGACAGCATCAGCACTCCCACCCGCGGGTGCTCGGACCGAAGCCGCAGCGCGGCCCGCAATCCCTCGTCGGTGTGGCTCGGCGGCATGCGCACGTCCACCACGGTGACGTCCGGGGGCTCGGCGGCCACCGCGGCCAGCAGCGCGTCCGCGTCCCCCACCGCGGCGGTCACCTCATGCCCCTCGTCGGCCAGCAGGCGGACCAGGCCCGCACGCAGCAGCGCGGAGTCCTCGGCGATCATCAACCGCACGGCAGCTCCGCAACCACGCACGTGGGGCCGCCCGGCGGACTGTCCACGCTCAGGCGCCCGTCCAGCGCGGCGATGCGGCGAGCGAGCCCGGCCAGTCCCCGCCCGGCGGGATCGGCGCCGCCACGCCCGTCGTCGCGCACCGACACCCGTACCACGTCGGTGTCCTGAGTGATCGCCACCTCGATCCGGTTGGCCCCGGCGTGCTTGGCCGCATTGGTGAGGGCCTCGCGCACCGCGAAATAGGCGGCCGTTTCGACGGCGGGGGCCGGCCGCCGCGTCAGGTCACCGCTGAGGTGCACCGGGATGGGCGAGCGTTCGGCGTCCACGGCCAGCGCCTCGCGCAACCCCAGCTCGTCCAGCGACGCTGGATACACCCGCCAGGCCACCTGCCGCAGCTCCTCCAACGCCTGCTCCGTCTCGGTCTGCGCCTGCCGGTACAGCTCCTCGGAGTTCCTGCGGCGTGCCCGTCCGAGCAGCATCGCCACCACCACCAGCCGCTGCTGCAGCCCGTCGTGCAGGTCGCGTTCGATGCGGCGCCGCTCGGCGTCCACGGCCTCGACGATCCCGGACCGGGAGGCGGCCAACTCGTCGATCCGGCGGCGCATCCGGGCCAGTTCGTCGGGGCCGAGGAAGCGGCTCACCAACCTCCGCTCCAGCTCGGCGACGGCGGCCAGTCCGGCCAGATCGAGGAAGAGCAGCAGCAGACCGACCGCGAGGAGATATCCGGCGACCGGCCAGGTAGGGTCCATACCGTCGGCGTCACGCCCGGTCAGCCAGCGCGACAGCCCGGAGGCAGCCGTCCACGCGCCCGCCGCCAGCAGGAACAGCGCCCCGCCGCCGAGCAGCCCGACCAGCACGCGGCACCACAGGTAGGCGGCGGCCCGCCGGGGCTCGATCTCGTCCGAGGACACGGCGGCGCCGCCGAGCAGGACGGCGACACGCCGCTGATCCAGCACGGCCAGGCGGACCACCGGCCCGGTGGACCGCACCAGCGCCCCCGCGGCGAGAACGGCGAGCCCGGCGAACGCCGAGACCGCGCCGAGGGCGATGCCGACCGCGGCGCGCACAGGCCTCATGAACGGTGCCGGGCGCTCGGACGGCGCCGCCGCCGCACCGAGAACCAGCGGGCGACGGCCACCACCGCCAGCGCCACCACTGCCTTCGACACCCATCCCCCGTACTCCTCCACCAGGCGCCAGTTGTCGCCCAGCCAGTATCCCAACAGGACGAACACGGTGTTCCACACCAGGCTTCCGACAGCGGTCAGGGCGGTGAAAACCGGCAGCGGCATGCGCTGGATCCCGGCCGGGACGGAGATGAGGCTGCGCACCACCGGCACCATGCGGGCGAGCAACACGGCGGTACGGCCCCGTCGTTCGAACCACGCCTCGGCCTTGTCGATCTCCTGCGGATGGATGAGGGGGATACGGGCGGCGAGCGCGCGGGTGCGGTCGCGCCCCAGAAGGGCGCCCGTGGCATAGACGATCCAGGAGCCGACAACGGAGCCGACCGTGGTCCAGACGATGACGGCCGGCAGGCTCAACCGGCCCTGCCCGGCCGCGAATCCGGCCACGGGAAGGATGATCTCGCTGGGAATGAACGGCAGGACGGTGTCGACGAGGTTGGTCAGCCCTGCGCCCGCGGCACCGAGAGCATCCATGACGTCGACGGCCCATCCGGCGACGCCGCTCGCGGGCTCGGCGGAGGCGGCGAGGAGCGGCGCGGAAGCCGATGTTGTGATCATGCCGTTCACGCTAGGAGGGGGGCTTGGCCGCCACCATGCGGTCAACCGCCCGATCGCACTGTGGTTTTCCGCACTCACCGGCGCGGGAGCGTGTGCGGGCGCCACCGCCGACGACATGCTGCCCATGGCCTTCACCTGCGCGAACACCACGAACAGGCCGCCAACGGTCACGGGGCCGCCCGCCCCGGCGAGGGCCTGCGACTCTGCGCCCGTGCGAGAAGTCGGCGGGTCCAGCAGAGTCGCGGGTCCGACTTCCTGTGCAATGCCTCGGCCGCCCGGCGGGTCCGGCCGGGCGGCTTGAGCGGGGTGGGGCTACGCCACCGGTTGGCGGTGGTCGTCCGGGGTGGCGGCGGTCGCGTCGTCCGGGCGGTGGGGCATCCGCAGGACGGCGACCGCGCCGAGGCCGACGACGGCGATGGCGAGGAGGAGCAAGAGAAGAAGGGCGAGGCCGATCAGGAGTCGCACGAGCTGTCCTCGGTGTTGTCGTGGTCGCTTAGGAACGCGAGCAGGTTGAGGACGGTGCTCGCCGGGGCGTTGCCGAAGCGGACGAGCACTCGGCCATCGACGACGCTGTCGATGGTGGCGGAGGGCCAGAGGAGGCCGAACTTACGGCCGCGCTCGTGGAGTTCGGCGAGCAGGTAGGCAACCTCGGGCTCGGTGTAGGTGCGCATGAGCGGGTCGGCCGGCTCGATCGGGCGGCGGTCGTCGGGGCTCACGCGGCGGCGTCCAGCTCGAACCAGACGGACTTGCCGGACTTCCGGGGGTCCGCACCGAACCGGTGGGTGAGCGAGCGGACGAGGTGCAGGCCCCGACCGGAGACGGCGTAGGGGTCGGCGGCGCCCCGCTGGACCGGGAGGACGGGGCTCGCGTCACTGACGGAGACCCGGAGCACGCCGTCGAGGATGACGACGACCACGATCGGCGCCGCACTGCCGCCGTGGCGCCAGGCATTGACGAAGAGTTCGAGGAGCGCGACCTCGGCGTCGGCGACCAGGTCGGGCTTCCACCCGGCGCGCGACGTCGCTTCGCGCAACTCCTCGCGCGCGGCCGACCAGTCAGGGGGGAGTTCGAGGGAGAACACGAAGAGACCTCCGCGAGATTCGAGGGACATCTCCGAGCGATTGATGATCAATCAGGATCGCTTGCTCGGAGCACGATCGTGACGTGAGCGCACAGCGAGGCATCTGGCGATTGCCGTCCGTGTTCGGCTCGTCACACTCAGCATGGAGCCAGTGACCCATTCTTGGCAACTCGTCTCTGAATTTTGGATATATCCAAATCGAACACCAAAGAGGTCTCCTACAGTGACAGTTGGCGGTGGCGAACGTGGCCGCCGGGAAGGCAGACTGGTCCGCGAGGCTCAGAGAGGGCGGGGATGGCCGGAACAACAGGTCCGACGGTTCGACGGAGGCAACTCGGAGCCGAGCTACGCCGCAGGAGAGAGGAGGCCGGTCTCTCGCACGAGGAAGTCGCCGAAACTCTGAGCGGCATGAGCCAGCCCAAGCTGTCCCGCATCGAGAACGGCCGTGGCGCCACCAAGGTGGACGACGTCAAGCGGCTCCTCTCGCTCTACAGGTGCGACGACACCGATCTGATTTCAGCGCTGGTCGACATGGCCAAGAACGGCTCACAGCGCGGGATGTGGTGGCAGAGCTACGGCGCGCACATCAGCCCCGAACTCGGCGACCTGATCACTCTTGAGGCCAGCGCCTCGTCCGTCCGAACTTATGAGGGTGCCTTCATTCCAGGCCTCTTCCAAACTCCCGCCTACGCACGCGAGATCATCAAGAAGCTCAGCATGCGGCCTGACGTCAACGTCGAGGCCCTGGTCGACGTACGGATGGCTCGGCAAGGTGCACTCACCCGATCCGAACCGCTCACCCTCTGGGCCGTCATCCATGAGGCAGCAATCCGGTCCGGCGTCGGCGGACCTGCCGTCATGGCCGAACAGTTGTCCCGCCTGATCGATCGCGCCGCCCAACCGAACATCAACATCCAGGTGATGCCGATCGGCGCACCGGCCCACCATGGAATGGGCGGAGCCTTCACCATTCTCGGCTTCCCACAGCGCCAGGACCTCGATGTCGTCATGGTGGACGGCACATTGAGCAACCTCTGGGTCGAAGAGGTCACCGACGTAGAAATCTACGGAGCGAAGTTCGACGCCATCAGGGCCGATGCCCTCGGTTTTGACGACTCGCTCGCCATCATCACTGACCAGAGAGACAAGCTCACATGACGTTCCACCCCAACGCCGCCGCCCTGCAGCTCACCTGGCACAAGTCCTCACGCAGCAACGACTCCGGCAACTGCGTCGAGGTTGCCATCCCGAGTGGCCCTGTCTCGTACATCCGCGATTCGAAGAACCCGAGCGGTCCTGCGCTGGCGTTCGACCGTGCGGCGCACGAGGCCTTCGTCCGGTCCGTCGCCGCCGGGGAGTTCGACTTCGGGCTCCTCTAACTGACCGTTCCGAGGGCGCGCGGCAGGGGCCGCGCGCCCTCGGTATGAGCAGAAGAAATCGCTCGCCGACGATCGAAGCACGGTGATAGACAACCGGGCGTGCCAAAGGCTCTCGGCTTCCCCGACCTGCTGCGCCTGATCGACGAGCGGTCGACCGCCTTCCGCGCCGCCATCGCCGCCGCGCCCAGCCTCGACGTGCAGGTGCCGACCTGCCCCGAGTGGACGCTGTTCGACCTGGCTCAGCACCTGGACGAGGGACGCCACCGCTGGGCCGCCATCGTTGCCGCAGGGCCCGCCCCCCGCATCGGTGGACCCCCGGCTGTGCCTCGGGAGCGCGAGGCCCTGCTGACCTGGCTGGCCGAGTCGACGGATCACCTGCCGAGCACGCTCCGGGCTGCCGGCCCGGACGGCGGTTGCTGGACGTGGTGGGACACCTCGCAGTCGCCCCAACCTCCGGTGCCGTCGCCCGGCACCAGCTCCAGGAGATCGCGGTGCACACCTACGACGCCCAGCTCGCCATCGGCACCGCGAAGCCCGCGCTGCCGGACGAGGTGGCGCTCGACGGTGTCGACGAGTTCCTGAGCACCTGCTGCGCGACGACCAGCCCCTGGCCGCACGAGCCCGCTGTCGTCGACTACCACGCCACCGAGGGCCGCTCCTGGCGCCTCCGGCTCTCCGCCGGCGGTGCACGGCCCGCCATCACCACCGGCGAGGACCCCGACGCGGCCGGTGCCTCCCTCCGAGGCACCGCCAGTGAGCTGGTCCTCGTCTTCTACGGCCGCGTTCCGGTGGACTCCCTGAAGCTCGACGGCGACGGCCGCATCTTCGACCAGCTCATCGCCTGGGACCCGGAGGCGTAGGCCCTTCTCGAACGATCAGCGGTGCCGCGCACAGTCCGGGCGAGGCACCGCTTCCATGTCTGGTCGTTGCCATGCGTCAAGCCTGTCAGGTTGCGGGCTTCGTCAGGCGGCGGACCAGGGCAACAACGGCCTCCCGGTCCGTTGCGGGGTCCGTCGTGCCGGAAAGCAGCAGGCGGACCATCTGCGGCAGCGTGAACCAGGCGTTCACCAGTCCGATCACCGCGAACATCAGCCGCCCCGGATCCACCTCGTCGGCCAGTTCGCCGGCCCGCTGCGCGGCTGCGACGGCGGCGGCCTTCTCGCCGTAGTGCGCGGTGCGTTCGGGCCCGGCCGCCAACTCCCCGGATGCCGTGCCGCGTTGCAATCCCTCCCAGGCCAGCAGGCGGGAGAAGTGCGGGTTGGCCGAGTGGTAGTCGAAGACGCGTCCGGCATAGTCGCCGAGGTCCAGTCCCTGCTCAGAGCCGCCGAGCGGCACCGCTTCTGCCAGCTTGCCGAGTTCGGACGTCAGGACAGCGGAGAAGAGCTGCTCCTTGTTGCCGAAGTACTGGTAGATCCGCTCCTTGTTCACGCCCGCCCGGGTGGCCACCCGCGCGATCCGGGCACCGTCCGGGCCGGATTCGGCGAACTCCTCGACCGCGGCGTCGAGGAGGAGTTGCTGCGTGCGTGCGGTGTCCCAGGCCATGGCTCAACCATAGCGCGAATCCCCAACCAAAGGGTTGGACATCCGCCCACGCGCCTGCCAAACTCCAACCGAAGGGTTGGAGATTTGGGCTCCGGCCGCTCGCCAAGGGGAGGAACGCGCCATGAACACCGACACCATCACCGCGCCGGCAGCCGCAGCTCCGTCCGTGCACCGCCGGGCACTGCTCACCTGGCTCGCCGTCTACCCGACCATCACCGCCGCCTTCGTCCTGCTCGGCCCCTACCTCGGAAACCTGCCGCTGGCGCTGCGGACCCTGGTGATGACCGGCCTCGTCGTCCCGGTCGTCGTCTACGCGCTGATGCCCCTGCTGCTCAAGGCGGAGACCAAGCTCGCTCGCCGCCACGGCCGCCGGCAGTAGAGGTCAGGAAGCAAGCGTGGACGAACTCGCGCTCTCGACGGCCCTCTCGTCCGCCGGTCTGACGACACCGCCGGCGAGTTGGCGCCGCCACGATCGGTACTGCGTCTCCAGCGTCCGCCCGGTGCCTGCGTTCTCGGCCAAGTCGTCGCGGGTCATGGCCCAAGTGCACCCGATTCACAGGACTTGCGGGAGGACAAATGTGGGGCACGCTCTCGCATGTGCCATCGAGCTGATCACTGACCCGGTGCAGGTGGCTCGCGCCTGCCAGGTGCGGGACGCCGCCTGGCACTACGCCACGCCGCACCGCGAGTTCGGAGCTCAGGTACCGTCCGACGTGTGAGCACCGACTTCCAGCAAGCCAGAATCGCCCTCGGCCAGCGGCTCCGCGAGCTGCGCGCCGAGGGCGATCTCACAGGTCGGCAACTGGCCGAGCGGCTGAACTGGACGCAATCCAAGGTCCCGTGCCCGGTACAGCCCCACGCCCGTAGTCGGCGATGGAGTCGAGGGCTACGCCGAGGCTGCTCCCTACGACCGGGTGATCGCCACCTGCTCGGTCGGCCGGTTGCCGCACGCACGGGTGCAACAGACCAGACCTGGCGGAGTGATCGTCGCGCCGTGGGGTCCCGAGTACGGTGGGGAAGCCGTCGTTCGGCTCACGGTCAGCAACGACGCTGAAAGTAGCGGTGCCTCGCCCAACCTGGGCGAGGCACCGCTACTTTCACGAGGTGGCGATGGCCCCCAGCACCCGCATCCGGGCCGCCTTCACGGCAGGCACCACCGCTGCCGCCAGTCCGGCCACGGCCGCGCCGACCAGCACCGCGAGGATGGTGGTCCACGGGATGCTCAGCGCGGTGATGCCGTAGAGGGTCAGCACCTTCTGGCCCGCAACGCCCCAGGCCAGGCCCAACCCCAACCCGAGCAGCGCGCCGTGGACGGCGATCAGCACCGACTCCAGCCGGACCATCCGGCCTACCTGTGCCCGCGACGTGCCGATCGCGCGCAGCAGGCCGATCTCCCTGGTGCGCTCGATCACCGACAGAGCAAGGGTGTTGACCACGCCGAGCACCGCGATGACGATCGCCAGTGCGAGCAGGGCGTAGACCAGGTACAGCACGGTGTCGACCTGGCCGGTGATCGACTTCTTGTAGTCGGCCTGGCTCTGCACGGTGACCTGCGGGTACCCCGCAAGCGCCGTCTCCAACCCGGCCTCGACCTTCGAACGGTCCGCTCCGGAGGCGGTGTTGAGGTAGAGCGCGAAGTCCTGGGCCTCGGGGGCGAACGTGGCGAGGGTGTCCAGGGACACCTCCCAGCTGCCGCCGTCCTTGCCCGCGCCCGCCGGGGGCTTGCTGATCGCGCCGACGGTCAGCGTGCCCACCCGGCCGTTGAGGAAGTGCAGTTCGACCTGGGAGCCGACGGAGAGGTGGTCGGCGGCCGCCGTGGTCTGGTCGACCATCACCTTGCCCGCCGCCACATCCGCCGTCGAACCCGCCACGTACTGCGGCTTGACGGCCCGGTCCACCGTCGCGACGTCCACACCCGACAGCACCAGCTGGAACCCGTTCAAGTGCGCCACCGCGTAACGCTGCCGGGTGACGGCCTGCACCCCGGGAACGGCCCTGACCTTCTCCGTCACCTCATGCCCGATCGGCGTGGCGCCGTTACCCGAGAGGATGTAGTCGGCCCCGAAGGTGTTGTCCACGTCCCGGTCCACCGAGGTCGTGAGGGAGGCCGCCAGCACGGCGACCGCGCCCACCAGCGACAGGCTGATCATCAGCGCGCCCGCCGTCGCCCCGGTGCGGCGCGGGTTGCGCACCGCGTTGAGCCGGCTCATCCGGCCGACCGTGCCGAACACCGCCGGGAACGGCGCGCCCAGCCCGTACACGACCACCCGGGACAGTGCCGGGCCGAGCACCACCAGCGCGAGCAGCGACGCCACGATGCCGCCGCCGAGCAGCGCCCCGGCCGTGATGACGGTGGCGTGGTGGGTGGCAGCCCCGTACAGCAGACCCAGCCCCGCCACCAGCAGCACGGCACCGAGCGCCGTACGCCGGCCGAGCCTCGGCGCCGCCGGCACGGCGGCCTCGCGCAGCGCGGCCATCGGGGAGATCCGGGCGGCGCGCCGGGCCGGGAGGTACGCGGCGACCAGCGTGACCAGCACGCCGACCGCGTACGCCGCAACCGGGGTCACCGGGCTGATCACCAGCGCGGTGCCGGACAGGTCGACACCGAAGTTCGCGATCAGCGACTTCAGCCCCGCAGCCAGCCCGATGCCGACCCCGAGACCGAGCGTCGAACCGATGACACCGAGCAGCAGCGCCTCCGTCAGCACCGAGCGCAGCACCTGACCCCGCCCCGCACCCAGCGCGCGCAGCAGGCCCAGCTCGCGCGTCCGCTGGGCGACCAGCATGGCGAAGGTGTTGAGGATCAGGAAGATCCCGACCAGTACCGCCAGCCCCGCGAAGCCCAGCAGAGCAACGGTGACCACACTCAGGAACGAGCTGATCTGCTGGGCGGCGGTCTGCGCCTGCTCCTCCTTGGTGGCCACCGAGTAGCCGTCGCCGAGCGCCGCCTTGATCCGCTCCTGGGCGGTGGTGTGGCCGGTGCCGGGGGCGGTGTCGACCGTGACGCCGGTGAACTGGTCGGGCTTGCCGAGCAGTCGGGCCTGGGCGGTGGCGGTGTCGACGTAGGCCATGGTGACGCCGGGGTTGCCGGTCGTGAAGGTGACGACGCCGACGACGGTGCCCGGCATCGAGCCCGTCGGGGTGAGGATGCGCAGCGGGTCGCCGAGGTGGATGTCCTTGTGCCGGGCGCTGGCCTGGTCGAGGACGATCTCGCCGGCCTTCGTCGGGGCGTGGCCCTGGACGAGGTGGACCTGCGGGTCGTCGTACCAGTTCTGGCCGAGCGTCGGAGCTCCGGTCGTCGGGCCGACCGGCTCGTTGTCCTTGTCGACGACGGTGAGGTTCTGCAGGCTCACCTGGCCGTGCGCGGCCCGTACGCCCTGGACGGCGGCGACCTTCGCCACGACGCCCGCGGGCAGGGTCGGGGTCTCGCCGGACAGTCCGCGGTCCTCGACCTCGGGGGTGAACGCCTGCTTCGGCTTGATGGTCACGTCGGCGGCGGTCGAGCCGGCGATGCCGGTGAACGCGACGTTGATGGTGTCGGAGAACACCAGGGTCCCGGAGACGAAGGCCACGCCGAGCAGGACGGCGAGGGTGGACAGTGCCATGCGGCCCTTGTGGGCCAGGAAGTTGCGGATGCTTGCCTTGAGCACTCCGTCAGCTCCTGCGCCCGGCGCCGTCGAACCGGCGCATCCGGTCCAGCACGGAGTCGGCGGTGGGTTCCGGCAGCTCGTCCACGATCCGGCCGTCGGCGAGGAACAGCACGCGGTCGGCGTAGGAGGCGGCGACCGGGTCGTGGGTGACCATCACGATGGTCTGGCCGAGGCCGTCCACCGACTGGCGCAGGAAGCCGAGGATCTCGGCGCCGGCCCGGGAGTCGAGGTTGCCGGTGGGCTCGTCCGCGAAGATGATCTCCGGTCGGCTCGCCAGCGCGCGGGCGCACGCGACGCGCTGCTGCTGGCCGCCGGACAGCTCGGTCGGCCGGTGCTTCAGGCGTCCGGACAGGCCGACGGTGTCGATCACCTTGTCCAGCCAGGCCTGGTCGGGCTTGCGGCCGGCGATGTCCATCGGCAGGGTGATGTTCTCCAGCGCGGTGAGCGTGGGGAGCAGGTTGAACGCCTGGAAGACGAAGCCGACCTTGTCGCGGCGCAACTGGGTGAGCTTCTTGTCCTTGAGCCGGGTGATCTCGGTGTCGCCGATGAGGATCTGCCCCGAGGTGGCGGTGTCCAGCCCGGCCAGGCAGTGCATCAGGGTGGACTTGCCGGAGCCGGACGGGCCCATGATCGCCACGAACTCGCCGCGCCGGACGGCGACGTCGACCGCGTCCAGGGCGACCACCCGGGTCTCGCCGGAGCCGTACGCCTTGGTCAGCGCCTCGGCGCGGGCCGCCACGGTCCGGGGCGGGGTTCCAGCCACTGTTTCTGTGCTCATGCGCCCGCCTCGCCGCGCTCGGCAGCGGCATTCGCCGATGCGCGCCCCTCAATGGTTCGCTCTCCCCCAGCCTCCGGCCGGGGGTACCCCCATCGCTCGCTCACCGCACGTCCTCCTGGGTACGCTGCCACCGCTCGCGCCGGACGCGGGGCATGGCAGACTCTGGGCAGGCAGAAACTTCTACGATCAGACGTAGAACTTCTACGTGGAATGTAGAAGATAGCGCGGGAGGTGACCAAGTCCGTGGGCGTGCACGAACCCACCACAGGCGAGGGACGGGCCAAGGGCGAGCTGGAGGCCGCCATCCTGGCCGCCCTGCAACAGGCCGCCCCCGAGGCCCTGACCCCCGGCGAGGTGCTCGAACAGGTCGACGCCCGGCTCGCCTACACGACCGTCGTCACCGCCCTCAGCCGCATGCACGGCAAGGGCCTGCTCAGCCGCGCCAAGCGCGGCCGGGCCTTCGCCTACACCGCCGTCTCCGACGAGTCCGAACTCGCCGCCCGGAAGATGAACCGGATGCTGGACGGGCGCAGCGACCGCGAGGCCGTACTCACCCACTTCGTCGACGAGCTGTCCTCGGACGACGAGGAGTTCCTGCGCCGACTGCTGGGCCCGGGAGCGCTCGGACCGGGAGCGTAGGCGGCCCGATGCGCATCGCCGTCTACCTGCCGCTGCTCCTCCCCCTGCTCGCCGCGCTGCTCGCCCGGCCGGTCGGCGAACGGCTGCCGCCCCGGCCGGCCACCTGGCTGCTCACCGTCGGCTCGCTGGTGCTCGCGACCGCCAGCACGGCCGCGCTCGGGATGCTCACCGTCACCGGGCTGATCCGGATCCCACTGCTGGCCCGGCTCGCCCACGACCACTGGTCGGCGCCCGCCGCCCAGCACCACGACCCGGCCTCCTTCTCGGTGGCCGTGCTGGCCGGCGCCCTGCTCGCCGTCGCCCTCGCGACCGCCGGGCGGATGCTCTGGCGGCGCGCCCGCACCCTGGCCCGGGCGGCCACCGAGGCGGCCTGCCTGCCCGGGCGTCAGCAGCTGGTCGTGGTGGACGACCCGGCGGCCGAGGCGTACGCGATCCCCGGGCGGCCGGGCCGCATCGTCGTCTCCACGGGCATGCTGGCGGCGCTCGACCCGGCCGAGCGGAAGATCCTGCTCGCCCACGAACGGGCCCACCTCGCCCACCGCCACTACCTGTTCGTCGCCCTCGCCCAACTCGGCGCCGCCGCCAACCCGTTCCTGCGGCCGCTGGCCGACACCGTCACCTTCACCGTGGAACGCTGGGCCGACGAGAGCGCCGCCGCGGCCGTCGGCGACCGCGAACAGGTCGCCCGCACCATCGGCAAGGCCGCCCTCGCCGCCCGCCGCACCCGGGCCCGCACCCGCATCCCGGCCGCAGCCCTCGCCCTCCTCGGCCGCCTCCGCCCGAACACCCTCGGCCCCGTCCCCCGCCGGGTCACCGCCCTGCTCGCCCCCGCGCCCGCCCCCCGCAGCTGGCCCCTCGCCGCGCTCACCGCCCTCGCCCTCACCACCGCCCTCTGCACCGCCGAGGCCGCCCACGACCTGGAGGGCCTGCTGGAGCTGGCCAAGCACGCCGCCGGACACAGCTGAACAGCTGTCCGGTGCGGCCCCGCGCCACCACCGACCACATCCGGCCGCCATGCCCACGACCGTACGAATGCGCACCGCCGGTCGCCCTGCACTCCGTGGGGGCGTGTTGAGCGCCGTGGGGCCGCGGTTCCCCTACCATCGGAGGTCCGTCCGGGTGGCACGCCCGGTCGTGGCTCTGGGGGGATTACCGGGTGATAAGGATTCTGCTCGCCGAGGACATGCACATGGTCCGCGGCGCGCTCGTGGCGTTGCTGGACCTGGAGGACGACCTCGAAGTGGTCGCGGAGACCGAGCGCGGCGATCTGGTGGTGCCGAAGGCTCTGGAGACCGGGCCGGATGTCGCGATCATCGACATCGACCTGCCGGGCATGGACGGCCTGACCGCCGCGAGCCTGCTGAAGACCAAGCTGCCGCAGTGCCGGACGCTGATCCTGACCAGCCTGGGCCGGCCCGGCACGCTGCGCCGGGCACTGGAGGCGCAGGTGTCCGGCTTCCTGCTGAAGGACGCACCGCCGAAGCAGCTCGCCGAGGCGGTGCGCGGGGTGGCCGCGGGTCAGCGGGTGATCGACCCCCAGCTGCTGCTGGACGCCTTCGACAGCGGGCAGAACCCGCTGACCCTGCGGGAGACCGAGGTGCTGCGGGCCGCCGCCGGCGGAGCCGAGGCGGCGGAGATCGCGGCGGCCCTGCACCTGTCGGTCGGGACGGTACGGAACTACCTGACGACGATCGTGACGAAGCTCAACGCCCGCAACCGGATCGACGCGATCAGGCTGGCCGAGGAATCCGGCTGGCTGCTCTGAACCACCAGTTCCGAAGCATCGGAACGGGAAGCTCAGGCCGGGACCTCGGCGACCAGGTGGAACCACCCCCGCTCGTCCGGCCCGGCACTGAGCCGGCCGCCGACCTTGGCGAGTCGTACCTGCAGGTTGTCCAGTCCGCCGCTGTGCCGGTCGGCGTCCCCGAGCGCTGCCCGCTCGGGGACGCCGTCGTTGGAGAGGGTGAGCCGCAGTCGCCCACCCTCCGCCCGGCCCTTGACCACACAGGACTCCGCCTTGCTGTGCCGCAGCAGGTTGGTGACACCCTCGCGCAGCACGGTGGCCAGCACGGTGTCGGCCTCCCCGGTGGGCCGGATGCCGCCCAGGTCGAACTGGGCCTCGATGTCCGCCGCCGAGAGCACCGAGCGGGCCGAGACCGCCTCGCTCTCCAGCGACATGTCCCGGTAGCCGCGGGCCACCGCCCGGACGTCGGCCAGCGCCTGCCGGGAGATCTCCAGCACCCCGCCGAGTTCGTCCAGCGCCCGCTCGGGGTTGGCGGTGACGAGTCGGCAGGTCAGCTCGCTCTTCAGGGTGATCGCCGAGAGGCTGTAGCCGAGCAGGTCGTGCAGGTCCCGGGCGAACCGCAGCCGTTCCCGGGTGACGGCCAGTCGGGCCAGTTCCTGCTGGGCCTGCTGCACCTCGATGACCAGCTGGGCGAGGCTGGTCAGGCCGAAGACGATGAGCCCGGTCAGCGCCGTCGCCACGGTGAGGTAGACCGCCTCGGCGACGCTGAGGCCCAGCAGCGCGCCGCTGACCCCGGACAGCACCACCACCGCCCCGAAGGCCGCGCCCGCCCGCTTTCCGCGCAGCAGGAGCAGCACCGAGGAGCCCAGGAAGCCCGCCATCCCGCCCCAGGCGAAGCCGAAGAACACCAGCGGCACGTACGTCAGCACCGCCTGCGCCAGCAGTGTCCAGCGCCCGAACCGCTCCCGCACCCGTTGCATCCTGGGCGCGCAATGCACGAACTGCAGCGCCGAGGCGGCGGTGAATGTCAGGCTCGCGGCAATGAATTGGCTTTTCGTCGGATGACTTGTTGTCATGTTCAAAAACCCGACCAGCACGAAGCCGAGCTGAACGATCACCACAATGGCCAATGCCAGCCTCGGCGGGGGGGCGTTGAAACCGGTCGGTCCGCCTTCCCCCGACGACTGCCCCCCCGCGTCGCCGGATCCGTCCGGCTCTTTCCGCACACGCACGGTTTCCCTCACCCGGCTGTACTCCCCCCACGCGACTTGGGGGGAGTATAGGGCGCGACTATCCCCGGGCCGACACCTCGTTCGCACACTCGTCCCAGCCGACGAAATCGGCCGAATCCAACCGCCCCTCCCGGACCGGCCGACCGTCCTCCGGAAGCGTGCCAAGGACGAAGCCGCCGACCCTGGTCTCGGCCCGCCAGTCGACCCCCAACGCCCGGTCGGCCAGCCCGATGTCGCCGCTGCGCAGCGCGCAGGTCGCCAGGCCCATGGCCGTCCCGACCAGGTACATGCTCTGGGTCACCACGCCGACGTGCTTGAGCGTCAGCGCGTACGCGAGGCCGCTGAACTTCCAGGACAGCCGGCGGTGCCGGGAGGTGATGGCGACCACCACGGCCGGCGGGGTGGCCAGCCGGGCGCCCACCGCGGCCTCGGCGAACAGCTCGCCCAGCTCCTCCGGGCTCTCATTGACCGCGATCAGACAATGATCGGACGGTGCGTAGTAGTAGATCCCGTCCGGCAGCCCCTCGCAGTCCCGCACGGCCGGGTAGAACTCCAGCTCGTACGCCCCGTCCCCGCTGGGGTACGGGCGATCGCTGACCGGTTCGCCGGACGGGTCGTCAGCGGGCGCCGGACGCAGCCCGCGCACCCGGACGGTGCGGTGCAGGAACTCCCCGAGCTGCTCGGCGGTGAACGGGGCCGCGCCGAACTCGCGGATCGAGCGACGGCCCTCGATCACCGTGGTGAGCAGCGGGTCGGCGGCCAGCACCTGCTTGAGGTCGGGGCGGGCCAGCGGGTGGCGTCGGCCGTCCGGCAGCGGGCGCAGCGCGGGCTCGGGGGCGGTGCGGCCGCGCAGCGGGTAGGTCGCGCCGAACGGGCCGTCGTGCCGCCCGGTGGTGCTGCGGGTGTGGAAGAGCAGGTCCACCCCGGACCAGGCGGCGAGCACCGGGTCGAGGTCCTCGCCGAAGGTCGGGGCGGAGAGCCGGATCAGCTCCACCGAGGCCTCCGGGTCGGGCCCGCCGTCCTCGGCGACCGAGAGCAGCCCGGCGCCCGACAGTTGCGCCAGCACCGCCAGCACCACCGGCTCCGACAGGCCCGACTCCGGCACGATCTCGGCCGGGCGCACCGGGCGGCCGAGCATGCCGACCACCCGGGCGCTCTCCGGCCGGTGCAGCTCCACCCGGTGCAGGGCGGTGGGCGCCTCCAGCACGAAGCCGGATCCCTCGGTGCGCAGGAAGGCGAAACGGGACAGCCGCACCGGTCGGACCGGATCGACCCGCCCGGGCTGGAACCGGGCCTCCCTGGCCATCGGGACCACGGACAGCAGCGGCTGGGCGGCGTCCTCCAGACCGAGCGAGCGCACCACCAGGTGCTGGAGCCGGTGCAGCATCCGCAGCACCTCGGTCCGCCCGGCCTGGTCCACGACCGGCTCACCGTCGCCGGAGGCGGGGATCGCCCCGGCGAAGACGTTCTCCAGCATGATCGGCCCCAGGCTCATCCGCCGCAGGGTCTCCCCCACCAGCGGATGCGGACGGTCCAGCCGGAAGTCGCCCCAACGGGCTCTCAGCAGCAGCGAACCGTCCGGCTCCACCGGCTCGACCAGGACGTCCTCGCGCAGGGACCACAGGGCGCGGGGGCGGGCACCGCCGGCGGCACGGGCCGCGGCGAGGATTCCGTCGCTGGTCGGCATGGGGGTACTCCTCGGTGCTGGGGGGGCGGGGGCTCCGCCGGACGGTCCGACCCGATCGGTGGACGAACACAGCGGTCAGACGAACAGGGGGATCGGATTGAGGTCCTCGTAGCGGGTGGGCCGGGCCAGCCGCCCGAGGGCGACCGGGACGTCGAACAGGCGGCCCGGGGCGAACCGGGCCCACATCTGGCGCAGGCCGGGGACGACGACCTTGACCACCGGCAGGCCGATGTCGGGTCGGGTCTGGTCGAGCACCAGCAGGTCGAGGCCGTGGGCGCGGACGGTCTCCACGCAGGCGGCGACCTCCTCGCCGAGGTCGCGGCGCGGGCCGGCCGGGAAGTCCGCCGGGCCGCGCGCCGCCCGGGCCGGATCGGGCAGCAGGTAGGGCTGGTTGCGCACGGTCGCCGCGCGCCACCAGGAGAGCAGCTCGGGGTCGTCCACGTCGTAGCCGGTGCCGTCGGGGGCCGCGCCGAGGGCGGCCGGCAGCAGCTGGCCCATCTCGGTCAGGGCCCGCCGCAGGGCGATCCGGGCGTCGAAGTGCGCGCCGAAGCCGAACATGATGTCCTCGGCGGGCTTGTCGGTGCGGCGGGAGAGCACGGCGAAGACCGGGATGCCCAGGTCCGAGGTGAGGTCCAGGGCCCACACCTCGCGGTTGAGGCCGGCGTAGAGCTCCATCGCGTCCCGGCACCAGGGATCGTCGAACCCCTCCATCCGGACGGCCGGTTGACGGGTGCGGTTGTACCACCAGAGCGCGACCGCGTCCCGCTCGACGAGTTCGAGGAAGCCGTGCACGATGGCGTCCTCCAGGCTGCTGCCGGCCGCGTTGCCATTGGAGTCGGCGCGCAGCGTGCGGCTGCCGGCGGGCGGCACGACCGGGCCGACCGAGCAGCTGTAGTAGAGCATCCCGGTGGGCAGCAGGCGGCGGCGGCCGTCGGTCAGCGACCAGACCGGGGTCCAGTCCACCGGCGCGGTCTCGTCGAAGGGGGCCGGCACCTGCTGGAAGACGGAGTGCCGCTCGTTCCAGGCCTGCCGGTCCGTGTACTGGCGCGGGTCGAAGAGCTGGCAGTCGTCCGGATGGACCGCCTCTGCCGCCAACTCCCGGTAGCTTCCCCGGATTTGAGTCTCATCGCCGTGCAGCGCGCCGGAGTGCCGCTCCAGCGCCTCGCACAGCGCGCTGACCTTCGCCTCCAGCGGGGTCGCGCCCTTTCCGCCGCTCATCTGCCGCAGCCCGGCGCGTAGTTGGGCGAGATCGCCGGAGCCGGCCACCGGATTGCGGCCGGAGACATAGCAGTTGATCCGGACCGGGGCGCGCGGATCGCGGCGGATCTCCGCGATCACCCCGGTCACCGGGCTCACCAGGTGGCCGTAGCGCTCGTACACCTGCTCCGGCGTCTCGGCGCGGTGGCAGTCGGCACCGGCCGCCTTCGGTCGGGCCACCGGGACTACCGGACGGGCCAGTTGAGCCGCCATCAGGTCGGGATCGCCGCACTCGGGGCACTGCGGGCGGCGGCGCACCTGGTGGCCATTGACGGCCAGGCCGAGGCTGTCCAGCACCCGGATCTCCCGCTGGCCCGCGTGCCGGTAACCGGCCAGCCACTTGGCGGCCTCCAGGGCGGCGAGCTGCGCGCCGAGCGCCCGGACGGCCGGCAGCGAGGTGTCCGGCCGGGGCACCGGTCCGGCCAGGCCCAGCGCCCGCTGCACCGGCACCTCGGAGCGCCGGTGGGCGCGCAGCCGGTGTGCCAGGCACGTCCAGCAGGGGCCGTCGGCCTCGCCGAACACCGGGCCCACCCAGGGGCTGGAACCACCCGGCTTGACCGCCAGCCAGGCCCGCCCGGCGGCCCGGTGAGCAGCGTCGATCTCCCGCAGGGCCGGGTCGAGGTAGTCGCCGCAGACCACGACCGACAGCGCCCCGGCGCCCGCGGTGGCGGCGACCGGCAGGCCGTTGTTCCGGCAGGCCTGCTCGACCTCCCCGGCGTCGGCGCCGCCGACCGCGAGCACCGCGGTGCCCGCACCGACCCGGCCGAGCGCGGCGGCGCCGTCCAGGCCCGCCAGCTCCCAGTACGCTCGCGCCGAGCGGCGCGCCGGTTCGACGACGGTCTCACCGTGGTAGCCGATCAGCCCGGCCCGGGCGAGCCGGGCGATCAGCTGCCGGGCCCGCCCGTCGGCGAGCCTGGGCGCGGCGTCCCGCAGCACGCCGGCGAGGTCGCGGGTGCCGTCGAGCAACGGCACCAGCCGTTCGATGCCCTCCCCTTGCAGGGCGGTCACCCCCTGATCGGAGACCAGGTAGACCGCGTCGCCGGGCACCACTTCGGTGCGCAGGTGGCTGCGGAAGCCGATCAGGCGGGTGTCGGCAGCGGCCACGGCGATCGGGGCCACGGCGATCGGGGCTGCGGCGGTCGAGTCGGCTCTGCGGGTCACCGGAAGACCCCCTACAGGCTGTCGGTCGAGAAGCAGACGCAGAGGTCGACCCGCCCGGCGGCGGCGTGGTCGAGGTCCACGATCGTCAGGTCCAGGTCCTGGTCCCCGGTCGCGGACATCAGGTCGGCCAGGTCCAGCGAGTCGACAAGAGCAGTTCCGAACACGTTTCCCCCAGGTGTCGAAGGGCCGTCAGATCTCTTGGCTCCGCTGCGGGGCGTCCCGGAGCGGCACGAGGATTCTGGGCTCGCGACCGGAGCCGGGGACAGTGCCGCGCTCATCTCTCGCGCGTGAAATCCTCATGCCTCGGGCCGTTCTTGAGTCATCCTCGATCGGTGAGGCCGGCACTGGGTTCCGGACCGGCCCGGATGCCAAGGTGAAGACGCTGCGAGGCGCATCCCCGCTCCTGGGGTCCACGAGGCCCGAAGGCCTTCGTGAGCAGCGAGTTCGCGACCCGCCTCGGTCGCGCACCAACGCCTTCGCAACGCAGCACGGAGCACGGAGCACGAAGGGAGACTCCGGTGGAGATCGGCATCCTGGGCCCACTGACCGCCAGGCTCGGACGGACGTCGGTGGTGCCGAGCGCGGGGAAGCCTAGACAGGTTCTCGCCCTGCTCGCCCTCCGATCCGGCACCAAAGTGCCGGTGGAGACGCTCTTCCACGAGTTGTGGTCGTACGACCCGCCGCGCAGCGCGGCCACCACCTTGCAGACCTACATCCTGCAGCTGCGCCGCATGCTGGCCAAGGGCCTCGCGCCGGACGGCGTCTGCCCCAAGTCGCTGTTGCGCACCCAGTACAACGGCTATCTGCTCGACATCCCGATGGAACGGACGGACGCGGCCCGGTTCGACCAGCTGCGGGAGGCCGGCCAGTCGGCACTGCGGGCCGGCGACTGCGCGACCGCGGCGATCCAACTGCGCGCCGCGCTCGACCTGTGGCGCGGGCCGGCCATGGCCGACCTGCAGCTCGGCGAGATCCTCTCGATCGAGGCCATCCAGCTGGAGGAGAACCGGCTGAGCACCGTCGACGACCGGATCAGCGCCGACCTGGGCCTGGGCCGGCACGCCAGCCTGATCGGCGAGTTGGCCTCGCTGACGGCCCGCTACCCGATGCACCAGAACCTGCACGCGCACTACATGCTGGCGCTCTACCGCTGCGGGCGGGCCTCCAACGCGCTGGACGTCTACCGGCGGCTGCACGGCTCGCTGGTCGAGTCGATCGGGCTGGAGCCCTCGCCCAAGCTGCAGCGGCTGCACCACGCGATGCTCAACGCCGATCCCCAACTGGACGTCGTGGAGCGCAAGCCGGACCTCGCCCGGGCGTAGGGCGTGTCTTGTGGATCTGATCGGACCCGGCAAGGATCCGCAAGACACGCCCTGGGGCGGGGCGAACACGGCGACGACCGCTGCCGAGGGGGCTCCGGCAGCGGTCGTCCGTCTTGAGGAGCCGGTAAGGGCCTGTCTCCTGGGTTCTGTCGGAACAGGCAAGGACCCGGGAGACAGGTCCTAGACCGGCTGGTTGCCGTGCTTGCGGCGGGGCAGCTCCGCGTGCTTGGAGCGGAGCACCGCCAGCGAGCGGATCAGTGTCCGGCGGGTCTCGGCCGGGTCGATGACGTCGTCCACCAGGCCGCGTTCGGCCGCGTAGTACGGGTGCATCAACTCCTCGCGGTACTCCTGGATCAGTAGGTCGCGGGTGGTCACCGGGTCGGTGGAGCCGGCGATCTCCCGGCGGAAGATCACGCTCACCGCGCCCTCCGCGCCCATCACCGCGATCTCGTTGGTGGGCCAGGCGAAGGACAGGTCGGCGCCCACCGAGCGGGAGTCCATCACGATGTACGCGCCGCCGTAGGCCTTGCGCAGGATCAGCTGGATCCGCGGCACGGTGGCGTTGCAGTACGCGTACAGCAGCTTGGCGCCGTGCCGGATGATGCCGCCGTGCTCCTGGTCCACGCCGGGCAGGAAGCCCGGCACGTCGAGCATGGTGACCAGCGGGATGTTGAAGGCGTCGCAGAGCTGGACGAAGCGCGCGGCCTTCTCCGAGGAGTGGATGTCCAGCACCCCGGCCAGCGACTGGGGCTGGTTGGCAACGATGCCGACCACCGAGCCGTTCAGCCGGGTCAGCGCGCAGATCACGCTGTTCGCCCAGCGCTCCTGGAGCTCCAGGTACTCGCCGTCGTCGGCGATCGCCGCGATCACCCGGCGCATGTCGTACGGCTGGTTGCCGTTGACCGGCACCAGGTCGAGCAGTTCCTCGCAGCGGCGGTCGGCCGGGTCGCCGGAGGGCTCGACCGGCGGCATCTCCATGTTGTTCTGCGGCAGCAGCGAGAGCAGGTAGCGGACCTCCTCCAGGCAGGTCTGCTCGTCGTCGTAAGCGAAGTGCGCCACCCCGGAGACCTCGGCGTGCACGTCGGCGCCGCCCAGGCCGTTCTGGCTCACCTTCTCGCCGGTCACCGCCTGGACCACGTCCGGGCCGGTGATGAACATCTGCGAGGTCTCGCGGACCATGAAGACGAAGTCGGTCAGCGCCGGCGAGTACGCGGCGCCGCCGGCGCACGGACCGAGCATCACCGAGATCTGCGGGATCACCCCGGAGGCCCTGGTGTTGCGCTGGAAGATGCCGCCGTAGCCGGCCAGGGCGGTGACGCCCTCCTGGATGCGGGCGCCGGCGCCGTCGTTCAGCGACACCAGCGGC
>NZ_JBSFJV010000087.1:0-31954 GCF_053598235.1 Kitasatospora sp. NPDC001159 | reverse complement strand
CGCTCGGCCATCCGCCGCGCCTTCGCGCGCACCCCCTCCACCCCGGCGGCGGACGTCTCCCAGCCCAGCCGCTGGGCGATCTGACGGCAGTTACCAGGTGCTCGCCCCGGCACCGGGTGGCCGCCGGCCGGCCCGAGGGGCGCCCTGGTTCCCGGCAGGTGCGGTCGCGATGCGGAGCGCGCGGAACTCGCTGATACTGAGCCAACGGGCGGTGACGGAACGCGGCACGGACGCCACGCTCCGCAATGACCGGCCGCGCGCCGTCGTGGGCGCAGCAGCCGCTGGACAGGGCGGACGGAAGCCACGACCGGCGACCACCTGCCTGGCGGCGTACCGACCGCCGAGTCCTGGACGGAGAAACCGAGGATGCTGAACCGACGAGACCTCCTCAGGGCCGCCACCATAGGCGGCCCTGTGGCCCTCTTCCCGTGGGGCCTCTCACCGAGCGTGGCCCAGGTCGCGCCAGCCGCGCTGCCGGCCGCACCGGCCAGGTCGGGGCCCGGGAGACGGGCCGCCCGGATCGTCCCCTTCGCGCACGCCATGCCGGTGCCCCCGGTGCTGAGTCCGGTGTCGCGGACGGACTCCTCGGACGTGTACCAGCTGCGGATGGCCGAGACCGAGGTGGAGATCGTCAAGGGGCTGCAGACCACCGTCTGGACCTACGGCGACTGCTTCCCCGGTCCGACCATCCGGGCGGTCAAGGGCCGGGAGGTGGTGGTCAAGCAGACCAACGACCTGAGCGTGCGCACCTCCGTCCACCTGCACGGCGGCCATGTGCAGTCGCGGTACGACGGCCTGCCGATGGACCTCGTCGAGCCCGGCGAGACCCGCGAGTACCGCTACCCCAACGAACAGGTGGCCGCCTCGCTCTGGTACCACGACCATGCGCACCAGGCGGAGGCCGAGAACGTCTACCGCGGCCTAGCCGGTGCGTACCTGATCAGCGACCCGCACGAGAGCAGCCTGCCGCTGCCGAGCGGCGAGTTCGACGTCCCGCTTCTGATCCGGGACGCCCGGATCGAGACCGACGGCAGGCTGGTCTACACGGACCCGTACGAGTGCCCGCACATGCTGGTCAACGGCAAGGAGCGGCCCTACTTCGAGGTGGCCGCGCGCAAGTACCGTCTGCGGGTCTTCAACGTCTCACCCAACCGCCACATATCGCTGCGCCTCGCCGACGGCGAGCCGTTCACCCAGATAGCCTCCGACGGCGGACTGCTCGCCGAGCCGGTGAAGCTGGACGAGCTGACCCTGGCCGGCGCGGAACGCGCCGAGATCGTGGTCGACTTCGCCCGCTACCCGGTCGGCGAATCGGTGGTGCTGGAGAACACGGCCGCGCTGAAGTCCGAGCGGCCCGAGGTGCTGCGCTTCGACATCACCCGGAAGGCCGAGGACCGTAGCCGGATTCCGGACGTCCTGGCCACCCTGCCGCCGATCCCGAAGGCGACGGTGCACCGGGAGTTCTGGCTGACGACCTTCCCGGACACCAGGATCAACGGGCGCAAGTACGACCCGGACCGGACCGACGTGCGGACCACCGTCGGCACCAGCGAGATCTGGACGATCCACAACCACCTCACCCGCCGGCCGGCCGGGGTCTTCCACGCCCCCCACTCCTTCCACACCCATCTGGTGCGGTTCCGGGTACTGGACCGCGACGGGGAACCCGTCGGCCCGGCCGAGGCCGGGCTGAAGGACACCGTCCCGATCCATCCGGGCGAGACCGTCCGGATCGCCATGACCTGGGGCGACTATCCGGGCGCGTACGTCTATCACTGCCACCACATGGTGCACTCCTCGCACGGCCAGATGGGTCGGATCGACGTGCTGCCCGCAGCACCGGAAGGCTCCGACCACGACTCGGAGGAGGCCTTAGCCGACTCGGCCTCGTCCTCTGAAGCCTCGGGGTCCGGAGCCAGCCGGTCCGGATCGTCGGCGTCCGGAACCGGTCGGCGGCGACGGCGGCGGCACGGTCGGCACGGTCGGCACCGCCACGGGCACCGCGTCGTCGTCCGAGCCTGACTCGGTCGGGGATCTCGGCGTTCAACTGCCTGTGATCACGGTGGTGAGCCAGTCTCGCGGGCACCCGGGGCCCGCGAGACCCCCGAGGAGTGCGGGGCGGTGGGCAGTGCTGCGTTCACGCCCCCGCGATCGCGCCGCGGGGTCGCGCGGCGGATCGGCCACCGGGCCGGGGCCCGTCGTTCGCCGAACCTAGGACGCGCCGAGGGCCCAGCCCTCCGGGTCGGTCCAGGCGGACAGGGTGCGGCGGCTCTCGAAACGGCACTCGCGGCCGGTCAGCGGGTCGGTGAACTCGACGACGGAAGCAAGGAGCTGGAGCGGGCGGCGGAAGTCGTCCGGGGCCGGTTCGGGCAGCACCACCGGGTAGACCGGGTCACCGAGGATCGGCACGCCGAGCCCGCACATGTGCAGGCGCAGCTGGTGGGTGCGTCCGGTGCGCGGGCGGAGCCGGTAGCGGGCGAGGCCGTCGCGGTGGTCGAGCAGGTCGATCCGGCTCTCGCTGTTCGGCGGGGCGTCGACCTCGCGGGCCGCGATCACGCCGCGTTCCTTGACGATGTGGCTGCGAACGGTGCGCGGCAGGCTCAGCGCCGGGTCGTAGGGGGCGACGGCCTGGTACTCCTTGCGGACCAGCCGGTCGTGGAACAGGGTCTGGTAGGCGCCGCGGTCCTCCGGCCTGACCACGAACATGGCCAGGCCGGCGGTGAGCCGGTCGAGCCGGTGGGCGGGGCTGAGCGCGGGCAGGCCGAGGGCGTGCCGCAGCCGGGAGAGGGCCGTCTCGGCGACGTGCCTGCCGCGCGGGGTGGTGGCCAGGAAGTGCGGCTTGTCGACGACGACCAGGTGCTCGTCCCGGTGCAGCACCTCCACGTCGAACGGGACGCGGACCTCGTCCGGCAGGTCCCGGTAGAACCACAGGTGAGCGCCGGGCCGGAACGGCGTGTCGGGCGCGACCGGCCCGTCCTCGCCGACGATCTCCCGCCCGTGCAACGCCGCGTCGATCCGCTCGGCCGCCACGGCCGGCAGCCGCTCGACCAGGTGGGCGCGAACGGTCGGCCAGGGACCCTCGGCCGGTAGCCGCAGGTGCACCGGGTCCACGCCGTTGCGCTGCGGGAGGGGGGAGGCCGGGCGGCGGCTCTTTCGTCTCATCTCGCGGCCCAGAGTAGTCGGGTACGCCCAGCCGTCTTCGTCCGAGGTGCCGCCTGCGGGGGGCGCAGAGCAGAGTGGACGGTAGGCCCGCTCAGCCGCTCAGCCCTGGAGGACGCGTGACAGCCGACGACAGCCCGGCCGGTGTGCCGCCGCCGCACCTGCCGCGATGCACCCGGCTGCTGCTGTACGTCTCCTTCGTGCTGCTGGTCGGCGCCGTCGTGGCCGATCTGGTGACCGGCCCTGGCACGACGCTCTCCCCCGTCCTCGCGGTGGCGCCGGTACTGGCCGGAGCGACCACCCGGACGGCCCGGGTGCCGCTGATCGCCGGGGCGATCGCCGTCCTCACGGTCGGGCTGCTGGAGTCCACCAACACCGATCTGCCGACCGAGGTGCACGTCACCGCGCTGATCACGGTGCTCGCCGCGACGCTGGCCAGCGCCGCCAACGTCGTCCTGGTGGCGGCCCGGGAACGGGAGCTGTTCCAGGTCCGGACGGTGGCCGAAGCGGCGCAGCGGGCCCTGCTGCGCCCTCCGCCGGAGCGGATCGGGCGGCTGCGTGTGGCCGTGCGGTACGTCGCCGCGGCGGCCGAGGCACGGATCGGCGGGGACCTGTACGCCGTCGTCGAGACCCGCTTCGGCGTGCGGATCCTGCTCGGCGACGTGCAGGGGCACGGGCTGCCGGCGGTGGAGACGGCGGCGGACGTGCTGGGCGTGTTCCGGGAGGCGGCGCGGACCGAGCCCGACCTCTCCCGGCTCGCGGAGCGGCTGGACGCGGCGCTCACCGCGCGGTCGGAGGACGGGCGGTTCGCCACCGCGCTGCTGCTGGACGTGCCACCGGGCCGGGGGTCGGTGACGATCGTGAACTGCGGCCATCCGAACCCGCTGCTGCGCCGCGCGGGCGGGGTGAGCGACCTGGAGCCGCCGTTCCCGGCGCCGCCGCTGGGCCTGCTCGGGCTGACCGGCGGCGGCTACCCGGCGGGCCGCTTCGAGCCGCGGCCCGGCGACCTGCTGCTCCTGCACACTGACGGCGTGTCCGAGGCCCGGAACGCCGAGGGCCGGTTCTACCCGCTGGCGGAACGTCTGCCCGGCCTGCCCGCGGGGCACCCGGCGGACCTGCTGGGCGCCCTGCTCGCGGACGTCGACGGCTGGGTCGGCCCCGCCGGGCTGGCAGACGACGCGGCGCTGCTCGCGCTCCGCTGGGAGCCGTGACCGGCGCACCGCGGGCGCCGTCAGTGTCAGTGGTGTGTGCAAGGCTCTGCTCACGGCGCGCACACCTACGTCCTGGAGTACGAGCTGGGCTGAACAGGCGTCGGCTGCGCGCCGCGCGCACCGGGCCGCCGACGGCGCTGCCACGATGATGCGATGGTGCACGATCGACATCGGAGGGTGGCCCATGCCCGGTGCGGCGGCGGACGGCACGGTGGACGGTCCGGTAGTCATGGTCGACGACGTGGTCGGCCGGCTGAGGGAGATCGGGGCGGACCTGCCGCCGGACGATGGGGTGGCGGTGTTCAACCGCGCCTACCTCACCGTCACGGAGGCCGTCCGGAAACGGCTCGGCGGCCCGTGCTTCGCCGATCCGGCGGCGGTGGCCGAGCTGGACGTGGTGTTCGCGGGGCGGTACCTGCTGGCCGTGGCCGCCGACGCGGCCGGGCGGGAGCCGCCCGCCTGCTGGCGGCCGCTCTTCGCGCTGCGCGCCCACCCGGGTGTGCACCCGCTGCAGTTCGCGCTGGCCGGGATGAACGCCCACATCCAGCACGACCTGCCGCTGGCCGTCGTCGACACCTGCCACCGGCTCGGGCGCGAGCCGGACGACGTCGAGGACGACTACCACCGGGTCAACGGTGTGCTGGCGGAGGTGGAGGCCGCCGTCCGGGAGCAGCTGCTGCCCGAGCCCGACCTGCCGGCGCGGGTCGAGCCGCTCGCCCACCTGCTCGGCGCCTGGTCGGTGGACGCCGCACGCGAGGCGGCCTGGTCCGCCGTCCGGGCGCTGTGGGAGCTGCGCCGGGTGCCGGGTGTCGCGCACGCCTTCGCCGCCGCGCTGGACGGCTCGGTCGGGCTGCTCGGCCACGCGCTGCTGCTCCCCCTCGGCCCGCACCACGAGACGCTGCACCACGGACCGTCAACGGCCGCCGGCCGGCTCCCCGAGGCGAGGAACCGGCCGGACGGCGGGACGGACGCGGGCGATCAGGCCCAGCTGGAGTGCAGCGGCTTGCCCTCGGCGTAGCCGGCCGCGCTCTGGACGCCCACGATCGCCTTCTCGTGGAACTCCTCCAGGGTGTTGGCGCCCGCGTAGGTGCAGGAGCTGCGCACGCCGGCCACGATCGAGTCGATCAGGTCCTCCACGCCCGGGCGGGCCGGGTCGAGGAACATCCGGGAGTGCGAGATGCCCTCCTCGAACAGCGCCTTGCGGGCCCGGTCGTAGGTGGAGTCCTGGGCGGTGCGGTTGCTCACGGCCCGGGCCGAGGCCATGCCGAAGCTCTCCTTGTACTGGCGGCCGTCGGCCGCGGTCTGCAGGTCGCCCGGGGACTCGTAGGTCCCGGCGAACCAGGAGCCGATCATCACGTTGGAGGCACCGGCGGCCAGCGCCATGGCGACATCGCGCGGGTGGCGCACGCCGCCGTCGGCCCAGACGTGCTTGCCGAGCCGGCGGGCCTCGGCGGCGCACTCCAGGACGGCGGAGAACTGCGGGCGGCCCACGCCGGTCATCATCCGGGTGGTGCACATGGCGCCCGGTCCGACGCCGACCTTGAGGATGTCGGCGCCCGCCTCGACCAGGTCGCGGACACCGGCGGCGGAGACCACGTTGCCGGCCACGACCGGGATCCGCGGGTCCAGGCCGCGCACCGCGCGCAGCGCGTTGATCATGCTCTCCTGGTGGCCGTGCGCGGTGTCGACCACCAGCACGTCGGCCCCGGCGTCGATCAGCGCCTTGGCCTTGCCCGCGACGTCGCCGTTGATGCCTACGGTGGCGGCGATCCGCAGCTTGCCGTTGGCGTCCACGGCCGGGGTGTACAGGGTGGCGCGCAGCGCGCCCTTGCGGGTGAGGATGCCGACCAGGCGGCCCTCGGCGTCGACCACCGGGGCGAGCTTGCGGTGCGCCTCGGAGAGCTTGTCGAAGGCGGCGCGCGGGTCGATGCCCTCGTCCAGCAGCAGCAGCTCGCGGGACATGATGTCGGCCAGGCTGGTGAAGCGGTCCACGCCCTGGCAGTCGGACTCGGTGACCACGCCGACCGGCTTGCCGTCCTCGACCACCACGAGGGCGCCGTGCGCGCGCTTGGGCAGCAGCGAGAGCGCCTCGGCGACGGTGGCGCCGGGGGTGAGGGTGATCGGGGTGTCGACCACCAGGTGACGCTGCTTGACCCAGGAGACGACCTCGGCGATCACCTCGGTGGGGATGTCCTGCGGGATGGCGACCAGACCGCCGCGGCGGGCGACGGTCTCGGCCATCCGGCGGCCGGCGATGGCGGTCATGTTGGCGACGACCAGCGGGATGGTGGTGCCTGTGCCGTCGTTCGAGGAGAGGTCGACGCCCTGCCGGGAGCCCACGGCGGAACGGCTGGGGACCATGAAGACGTCGTCGTACGTCAGGTCGTACGAGGGCTTGAGGTCGTTCAGGAAACGCATGGAATGGGCTCTCTGGCTGGGAGAAATTACACCTCGGGTGCGGTTGCGGCGATGCCGCCGGGGCGCACTCGGGCGCCCGGCACCCAGCGTTCGATTCTCCGGCAGGGTGGGGGCAAATGCCAGTTCCGGGAACATTGCTGGTGCTGTACACAAACCGTGATCAATGCTCCGCGCGTAGACATGGACGATCCTCCAAGCGCCCGCCCCCACGTCGGCTTTTCGCCCCGGCGCGGACCGCTCCCGTAGCATTCACGCGGTAACGGCGAGGCGAGTGGGAAAGCGGCAGCGGGCGTGAGCATCGAGCAGAAGGACGTCGAGCAGCACGGCGTCGGTCAGGTCCAGGGCGAGGGCACCGAGGAGGAGATCGACTACGGTCCCGGCCTCGACCCCGAGAGGCTGAGGCTGTGCCTGGAGGTGCTCGCCGAGCTGGACGAGCTGCACGTCGACCACCCGGACGCGATCACCGTCCGCCAGGCCGTCGGCGGCATATTCAGGACCCTCAAGCAGCGCCGCCGCCAGGAGACCCGGGCCCGCAAGACCGCCAACGACCGCAAGGTGACCGCCCGGACCGCCACCGGCGCGCCCACCCGGATCGACGACGAGACGGCCGGCGCCTTCGGTTTGACCACCGTCACCACCACCGAGATCGCCGGCTTCCTGGAGCGGCCGCGCTCCTGCTACATCTGCAAGGGCCGGTACGTCGAGGTCGACGCCTTCTACCACAACCTCTGCCAGCGGTGCGCGGCCGTGAACCGGTCCCGCCGGGACGCCCGGGCCGACCTCACCGGCAAGCGCGCGCTGCTGACCGGCGGCCGGGCCAAGATCGGGATGTACATCGCGCTGATGCTGCTGCGCGACGGCGCCCACACCACCATCACCACCCGCTTCCCCAACGACGCGATCCGCCGCTTCACGGCGATGCCGGACAGCGCCGAGTGGATCCACCGGCTCAAGATCATCGGCATCGACCTGCGCGACCCGGCCCAGGTGATGGCGCTGGCCGACGAGGTCGCCGCCGACGGCCCGCTGGACATCCTGATCAACAACGCCGCGCAGACCGTCCGTCGGCCGCCGGAGTCCTACCGCGAGCTGGTCAACGCCGAGTCCGCCCCGCTGCCGGCCGGCGAGCTGCCGCAGGCCACCACCATCGGCCGCTTCAACAGCGGCAGTGTCGACCTGCCCGCGCTCCCCCACCAGGCGAGCGGCGACGGCCGGCGGATGGCCGCCGAGGACGTCACCTCGCTCGCGCTGGTCACCGGCTCCGCCACGCCCGCCCGGATCGAGGCCGGAACGGCGATCGACGCCGGCGGCCTGGTGCCCGACCTCGCGCCCACCAACAGCTGGGTGCAGACCGTCAGCGAGGTCGGCCCCGTCGAGCTGCTTGAGGTCCAACTCTGCAACTCCACCGCGCCGTTCATCCTGATCAGCCGGCTGCGCCCGGCGATGGCCGCCTCCGCGTCCCGCCGCAAGTACGTGGTCAACGTCTCCGCGATGGAGGGCGTGTTCCAGCGCGGCTACAAGGGCGCCGGCCACCCCCACACCAACATGGCCAAGGCCGCGCTCAACATGCTCACCCGCACCAGCGCGGAGGAGATGTTCCAGGCCGACGGCATCCTGATGACCGCCGTCGACACCGGCTGGATCACCGACGAGCGGCCGCACCCGGACAAGATGCGCCTCGCCGACGAGGGCTTCCACGCCCCACTGGACCTCGTCGACGGCGCCGCCCGGGTGTACGACCCGATCGTGCGCGGCGAGGCGGGCGAGGACCTGTACGGCTGCTTCCTCAAGGACTACGAGCGCGCCAACTGGTAACCAGCTGAAGGAGATGGCGAGTTGAGCACAGCACCAACCGCACCGCTGCTCGGCGCCGGGATCATCGTGCCCACCGGGGACGGCCGGGTGCTGATCGGCCGCCGCACCACGGCCGGCGAGCCGCCCACCTGGAGCCTGCCCGGCGGCAAGGTCGACCTCGGCGAGTCCTTCGAACAGACCGCGGCCCGCGAACTCGCCGAGGAGACCGGCATCGTGCTGCCGGCGGCCGCGATGCGGGTGCTCGCCGTGCACCTGGACCACGAGCTCGGCCTGCCCCGGCTGACCGCCGCCGTGCTGGCGCCGCCGAGCCTGGCCGAGGCGGTGGTCACCGAGCCGCACGCCTGCGCCGGTTGGGAACGCTTCGCGGTGGACGAGCTGCCGGAGCCGATGTTCTACCCGTCGGCGCTGGTGCTCGGCAGCTGGCTGCCCGGGCTGGACGACATCCGGCGGGACGGGACGCACGGCTACACCGTCGCCCGCCGCTGACGCGCGGCCGCTCCACCGCCTGACGATGGCAGACGATGGGGCGGCCGACTCCCGTGCGGCGATCAGCCGTTGCGGGCCGCCTCCGGTCCGGTGATCCGCTTCAGCAGCGGCAGCGTCGAGGCGATGATCCCGAGCGAAGCGGCCAGGCCGAAGCCGGTCAGCCCGTAGTACGGCGCGCCCGGCGACACCAGGTCGTAGTCCATCTGCGCCTTGAGGAACATCGCCGCCGCGGCGAAGCCCGTCCCGATCGCGAGCGCTGACACCACCAGCAGCGGCAGCGCGCTCTCCAGTCCGACCACCCGGCGCAGCAGCCGCAGCGGTGCGCCGGTCAGCCGCAGCATCGCGAACGGCCGTCGGCGGTCGGACAGTCCGGCCACCACGCTCACCGCGAGGCTGCACCCGGCGACCGGAAGGGTGGTCAGCAGGACCACGTTCGCAAGCTGCCGCCAGCCCTGGAGCTTCTTCTGCCCGGCGGAGGCCCAGTCCTCGGCCAACCGCGGCTCGGAGGTCGGGAACTCCTTCATGAACAGGGTCCGCAGCTGTTCCTTGGCCGCTTCGGAGCCATCGGTGGTCGCGTAGAGCATCCGCACCGGGAGCTTGGCCACCTCCTCCGCGGAGATCGGTGCGGCCGGCCACTCGTGCTGGGAGGCCTCCACCAGGTCGACCAGCTCGTAAGGATCCACCGCCGCGACGGCGGCTCCGGGCGCGCAGTGGCCGACCACGGGGATCTGCGCGAGTTCCGAGCAGCCCACCAGGCTGGGCACCATCCGTCGCTCGCCCAGCTGGTACGCGCCGACCCCGGCCGCGTTGTCGTGCACCAGGGCGATCCCCTGGAAGCCGGGGACGGCCCGGGCCTGCGCCAGCACGCGGTCGGACACCGAGGGCAGCGGGGGCGCGTCCTCCTTGTTGCCGAACGGGACGTCCGCGATCGCCTTGCGCACCTCGGGGGCGCCGTTCAGCATGTCCTGGTTGGCGTTGATGGTGCTCATGATGGCCAGGGTTCCGGTGGTCACGAACAGCGCGAGCACCAGACCCGCGACCGAGCGGAAGCCCGCCCTCGGGTCGTCCGACAGACGGCGCATCGCGATCAGCGAGGCCGGTCGGCTGGTCCGCCGGGCCACCGTCCGGGCCGCGGCCATGGTCAGCCACGGCCCGGCGACCACCAGGCCGAGCATCACCAGCACGAAGCCGCTCAGGTACCCCAGCGACTGCGCGTTGGTGGTCGTCGGGTGGCTGTCGACGAAGTAGCCGAGCTCGCCGAGGCCGGCCACCAGCGGCACCAGCCGCCAGGCGCTCGGCGGTTTCGGGGTGACCCTCCGGGAGACCCCGAGCGGCGAGACGGTGACCCGGCGCAGCGCGAACCGGGCGGCGAGCGCGGCCGCCACCGGCACCCCCAGCACCACCCCGGCCGCCTGCGGCAGGCTCAGGCTGAGCTCCTGGGCGAAGAACCGGTCGCCGGTGAAGGGCACGTCGGCGACCAGGGGCTTCAGCGCGAAGTACAGGCCGAAGCCGACGGCCGTACCGATCACCGCGGCCAGCGTGGACTCCACCGCCGACATCACCGACACCTGACCCGGAGTCGCGCCCACCAGGCGCATCGCGGCGTAGCGCTGCTCGCGGGTGGCGGCGGACAGCCGGGTCGCGGTGCCGATGAAGATCAACACTGGGAAGATCAGCGCGGCGGCCACCACGGTGAGCACCAGGACCAGCCTGTCCCCGTGCACGCCCGCGCCGTAGCAGTCGCGCTCGCAGTCGGTGGGCAGCGCGGTGGCGATGCCGGTGACGCTGGTGGCCCTCGGCAGGGCCTTGACCTCGTCCGCGGTGCGGCCGACGACGACCGCCAGGGTGTCCGGGGAGGGCAGCGCGTCGTCGCCGAGGGTGCCGACCAGCCGCCCCGGGAAGCGGTCGCCCAGCTCGACCGCCGGGGTCTCGCGCAGCAGCTTCTCCAGCGCCGGGGAGGCGTAGTACTCGCCGGGCGCGGGCAGCCGGCTCAGGCCGGGCGGCAGCGGCGAGGTGGGCCCGGTCGGGGCGAGGTCGGCCCGGAAGACGGTCTTCCCCCGGTAGTAGTCCATCCGGGCACCCCACCAGAGCGGGTCCGCCGGCGCGGCCGCGGTCGCGCCCTTGACCCCGGTGTTCATCCAGAGCTGCCGCTGGTTGGCGCGGTCGATCGCGTTGAGGCTGGCGAATGTGGACAGCAGCAGCCCGACCCCGATCGCGACGGCCGCCGCGATCATCAGCAGCCGGGCCAGGGCCTCCCGGCCGCCGCTGACGGCCAGTCGGAGCGAGAAGGGGATCACGGGGCCACCGATCCGGCGGAGAGCGTACGGGCCCGGCCGTCGCGGACGATCGCCTCGCGGTCGGCGTAGGCAGCGACCCGGGGCTCGTGGGTGACCAGGATGACGGTGGTGCCCTGCTCCTTGGCCGAGGTGACCATCAGCTCCATCACCTGCTCGCCGGTCAGCGAGTCCAGCGCGCCGGTCGGCTCGTCGGCGAACAGCACCTGCGGACGGGCCACCAGACCGCGGGCCAGGGCCACCCGCTGTGCCTGACCGCCGGACAGTTCGCCGGAGCGGCGCCTCTCCGTTCCGTCCAGGCCGAGCCGGGCGAACCACGGCCGGGCCTCGGCCAGCGCCGCGGCCCGGCGCACGCCGTTCAGCAGCAGCGGCAGGGCCACGTTCTCCTCGGCCGTCAACTCCGGTACCAGCTGGCCGAACTGGAACACGAAACCGAACTGCTCCCGGCGCAGGGCGCTGCGCTGGGCCTCGTTCATGCTGTCCAGGCGCTGCCCGTTGAACAGCACCTCGCCCGCGTCGGGCAGCAGGATGCCGGCCAGGCAGTGCAGTAACGTCGACTTGCCGGAGCCGCTGGGGCCCATGATGGCGAGCACCTCGCCAGCCTGGACGGACAGGCTCGCCCCGCGCAGCGCGGGCGTCTCGCCGAAGGCGAGGGCGATGTCTCGGGCCTCGATCACGGCGGTCATGCGCGCACCTCCGCGGCGAGGGCGTCGAGGCGGGCGACGGTGAGGTCGATCCAGCGCAGGTCGGCCTCCAGGTGGAACAGGCCGTGGTCGGCGAGCAGGGCGTCCACCAGGGCTCCGGTGCGCCGCAGTTCGGTGAGTTCGCGCATCCGGCGCAGGTGGGCGGCGCGCTGGGTGTCCAGGTACTGCTCGGCGTCGCGGCCGAGCATCAGGGCCAGCACCACCTTGGTGAACAGCACGGACTGCAGGTTGGGTTCGGGCGCGATCGGCTCCTGGAGCCAGGTCTCGAACTCGGTCGCCCCGGCGTCGGTGATGACGTAGCGCTTGCGCTCGGGCCCGTCGCCGGGCTCGGCCTCACCGGCCACCACCTTTCCGTCGCGGGCCAGTCGGCCGAGGGTCGCGTAGACCTGGCCGTACGGGAGGGGCTTGCCGCGGCCGAAGAGGGAGTCGTAGTCGCGCTTGAGGTCGTAGCCGTGGCTCGGCTCGCGCTCCAGCAGCCCGAGGAGGGTCAAGGGAACACTCATGAGCGAGACCATACACCAGGAATATACACCGAGTGTATAGCTGCGAAGAATACAGTGCTGACCTGGCGAAACGTCAATTGACTGACGGGAGCGGACAGGAGGCGGCCCCACGACCGCCCCCTGCTCCGCACCACGGCCCGGAACCCCCACGGTCCGACCGGGCCGGCGCCGCGCTCAGGCACGGGGAGCGCGGCCGGACTCCAGCCTGCCCGGCCGGGCGGCGCCTGCCGAGGGCCGAACGTCCCGGGTGGTGGGGGCCTGCGGGCCACCGGGCGATTTCTCCGAGCGCGCACCACTCTTGTGCACAGGGGGCCGTCGGGTGGAGATTGGGTGATGAAACCCTGTACGCGCCCGCGTCCCTGAGGAGTGCTCACCGTGGCCAGCAAACCCCGTCCCGCCCGGCCCGCGTCGCTCCCGCGGCGAACCGGCCGTCAGCTGTGGCGGGCCTTCGGCGCTCGGCACGAACCACTGGCCCGCCCGCTCGACCGCGCCCGCGCCCGCGCCTGGCTGCTCACGCTCGTCGGCGGGCTGCTGGCCGTCGCCGTCTCCGTGATCGGCTCCCTGCTCCTGTACCGCTCGACGGCGCCGCAGGCCGCGGCCGACCGGGTGCGGCTGCACCAGGTGGACGCCGTGGTCGCCGGCATCCCCGACCACGGCGCGGTCACCGGCAGCCGGTTCGCGGGCGGCTACAGCAACCGGATCGACGTCGAGGCCGCCTGGAACTACCCCACGGGCACCGCGCACACCGGCACCGTCGAGGCCCCGCGCACGGCCGTCGCCGGCGCCGTCGTCCCGATCTGGGTCGACCCCGCGGGCAACACCACCAATCCCCCGGCCAACCGCGCCGCCCTCGCCGTCTCCGCGGCCTGCACCGGAGCCGGCGCCCTGCTCGCCGTGCTGGCGCTGCTCACCCTGGCCCTCCGACTGCGCCTGCGCGTCCTCGACCGCCGCGCCGAAGCCGTATGGACCACGAGCTGGGCCCGCCTGGAGCCGCTCTGGAGCGGCCGCGCGGGGCACCGCCGGGAGGATTGACCCAGGCGAGCAACGCCCCTGTGTCCCCTCACCGGGCGGCGATGGGGCGCAGGGGCGTTCCGGGTCAGAGGCGCTCCGTCCAGGCCGGTGCCGGGGTGGGTTTGGCGGCGTGGTGGGTGAGGGCGGCGACCGCGACCAGCAGGACGAGCGCCAGGGCCAGGGCGGTGGGGACGTTGGCGTGGAGGACCAGGAGGGCGCCGACCAGGGCGCCGGCGAACATCCAGACGACGGAGGCGAGACGGCGCAGGCCGGTGCGGTCGGCGGCGAGGGCGGTGATGGTCATGGTGAGCACGGTGGTGGTGAGGTCGGGGACCTTGAGGGAGCGGACCACCGCGTTCTGGCCGCCCATCGCGAGGGCGAGCAGACCGATCAGGGTGTAGCGGGTGGGTGCGGAGCCGTGGCCGACCACGGCCGCCACGGCGGTGCTCACGGCTACGAGCACCGTCTGGGCGACGACGGCAACGGTCAGCAGGTGGCCGCGGTGCCCGGGCAGGTGCCGGGAGAGGTGGCCGCCCGCCAGAGCGCCGAGCAGGAAGGCGGCGAGGGCGGCCAGTGAGGCGGTGGCGGAGAGGTTCGCCGCGCCGGCCAGTGCGAAGCCGAGGAAGACCACGTTGCCGGTCATGTTGGCGACGAAGACGTGACCGAGTTCGAGGTAGCTGACCGCGTCCACCACCCCGGTGACCACGGTCAGCACCAGCAGCATCGGCACCAGCGGCCCGTGCTCGGGGTCGGGTTTCAGCATCGGGCCTCCCGGCGGCATGAGTGACGGTCCTTCCGTTCTACTTCCTCAGGCCAGCGCCGGGCTGCCGGGCTCCTCCGAATCCTCGTCCAGGTGCCAGTGCAGGTCCCGTACGCCGGGCTCCAGCGACAACCGGGTGACGACCTGCTCCAGGGCCGGGGTCACCTGCCCGGTGACCGCCACGGTGGCCCGCAGGTTGGCGGCGTCGCCCTGGTCGGAGCGGCGGGCGCGCAGGCCGGTGGGGGCGAGGCCGGAGGCGGCCAGGGCCTGGAGCAGCAGGGCGCGGATGTGGGTCTCGGCCTTCCGGTCGCACTCCAGGTGGACGACGGCCCGGCAGGTGGAGTCCGGGTCGCTGCCGGACTGCGGGGCCCGGTCGAGCAGTCGGCCGGCCGGGCGCAGCACCAGGTGGACGGCGAGCACGGCGAGGGTGCCGAGGACGGCGAGCTGCAGCTTGCCGGAGGCGGCCAGTACCCCGACGGCGGCCGAACACCACAGCGTGGCGGCGGTGTTGAGGCCGCGCACACCGGCACCGTCGCGCAGGATGACGCCACCGCCGAGGAAGCCGATGCCGGAGACGACGTACGAGGCGACCCGGGTGGGGCTGCCGGTGTCGCCGACTGCCTCGCTGTAGAGCACGAACAGGGTGGCGCCGGCGGCGACCAGGGCGTTGGTGCGCAGGCCGGCCATCCGGGCCCGCCACTGGCGCTCTACGCCGATCAGGGCGCCGCAGGCGACGCCGGTGGCGAGCCGGACCAGGAACTCGACGGTGGTCAGGGTGTGCACGACGGCACCTCCTTCGGAGGGAACGCGGGGAACACGGGGAAATGGGACGGACGGGTGGCGAGCGGCTGCCCACCACCCGTCCGCGGGGGCTGCGATCGACGGCTCAGTGGCCGAGGGCGGTCTGGACGATCTTGATGATGACCATGACCATCGCGATCAGCAGGTAGGTCCGCAGGGCGCCCATGCCGACCTTGCGCGCGGTGGACATCACCGGCTTGCCGAGGGTTTCCAGCGGGGGCATCCGCCAGTTCTCGCGGCCGGTGCGGTCGACCGGGTCCTCCTTGGTGCCCCGGCGGCCGAAAATGGAGAAGTACCCGGCGACCAGGACGCCCGCCACGCCGCAGCCGGCCATGATCCACAGGATCGCGTCCGAGCTGATGTCCGGCCAGACCACCGCCGCGGTGAGGATCATGGACAGCATCACCAGGACACCGACCACCGCCGAGGTGAAGGCGTTGGTCCTGGGGCCGTTGACCCAGGGGCCGAGCACGGCCCTGTCGTTGCAGAGCAGCAGCAGGAAGACCGTGGCGGAGGGCAGCAGTACCCCGGCCAGCACTTGGACGAACTGGGTGATCAGGCCCTGGGTGTAGCCGTTGGACAACAGGGTGATCGCGGCGGCGAACGCCACCAGGCCGGCGTACACCGCGTAGAAGCCCTTGGCGCCCTTGACCCCGCGGTGCAGCGAGTGCTTGATCCCGAAGACGTCGCCGATCGCGTACGCGGTGGAGAGCGAGACCGCGAAGGCGCCGATGATCGAGGCGTCCAGCAGCGCGATCGCGAACAGCACGCCCGCCAGGCGACCGGCCTTGTCCTCGATGCCCTTGGCCAGGGCGGCCGCGTCGGAGAACTGGCCGAAGCCGTCGGTGCCGGCGAAGGCCGCCGCCGTGAGGCCGATCAGCGCGGCCGCGCCGACGATGACCACGACGATCCCGATCCACAGGTCGACCTTCTCGTACTTCATGAAACGCGGAGTGATCCGCTTGTCGATGACGTACGACTGCTGGAAGAACAGCTGCCAGGGGGCGACGGTGGTGCCGACGATCGAGATGATGACCATCATGACGGCCGCGAGCTGGCCGGAGCCGCCGGGCAGAGTGGGCGTCACGAAGTCGTGTGCCATCTGCGAGGTCCTGGGGTGGGCCATGAAGTAGATCGGCACCAGCAGCAGCGAGCCGGCGCACAGGGTCACGGCGACGCGCTCGAAGCGCTGGAAGGAGCCGGTGAAGGCCGAGGCGATGATGATCGCCGCCGCCAGCACCACCGAGACCACCTTCGGCAGCCCCAGGTACCCGGCGGCCAGCGTGACGCCGATGAACTCGGTGACCAGGGTCAGCGCGTTCAGCAGGAACAGGTCGATGACGCTGAACGCGCCCCAGAACCTGCCGAAGCGCTCCAGGATCAGGCGGGCGTGGCCCACGCCGGTGACGGCGCCCAGGCGCAGCACCATCTCCTGGTTGACGTAGAGCACCGGGACCAGCATCAGCAGGGTCCACAGCAGTTGGGTGCCGTAGTTCTGCCCGGCCTGGCCGTAGGTGGAGAAGGCGCCCGCGTCGTTGTCGCCGACCATCACGATCAGGCCGGGGCCGATGATCGCCAACAGGGTCTTGAGCCGGGCGGAGAGGCCGTGGCGGGGGGTGGTGTCGTCGAGCCGGATGGTGCCGAGCGCTCCCTTGATGTCGCCGACGTGGGCGTCGTCCAGGACGGCGGAGCGGGTGGCGGTGGAAGCGGCGGGGACCGTGGAAACCTTCGGGTCCAGCGTCACGTTGGTCATGGCGGGGCCTCCCTGCCCCCTACCTTGAGGGGGCGTCAGGGGGCACGCAGCAGCGATCCTCCCTGCGGGCGCACGGCATCGTCTCCGCACGGCGGCGCTGGGCGGCGGTGGCCGTGTGGTGACATGACGATGCGTCAGGCGGCTGGCGTCGATGCATGGTTGAACTCAGGACCAAGCGCCGGGTGAACGCGCAGGGAAGGTTGTTACCGCGTGCCGGAGGTGTTCGAGAGCATGCGGGGATAGGGGCAACTATGGCCCGGACTAGGGCAGTCCATGTCTCTCACCTCCTCCCGGCCGGGGGCGCACCACCTGTGCGCCGCATCACGACACGGCAAGGAGCACACCGGTCGAGATGGACCGGTACACCCCAACTCGTCAGAGCTTTGGCACTCCACGGCGTGTCCAGCCTGTCCGACCGGAAGCCACTTGGGGTCAACCCTTAAGTCGGGAAGACCTGTCCTGAACCTGGGCGTCTCTCGACGTCGTCGGGTCAGTGGCCTGTGTCCGTGAAGACGCCTCACCGAACGAGGTGCCTTTTCAAACCTCCCAAAGCATAGACCCGCCCGACCGGCCCCTCTCACCTTTTCGGCCGATCTTCGACACCTTTGTAGAACCTTGACCGAACCCGACCGCTCCACTCTCTCGCGCTCGGCATATATAGTTCACCGACATATACTGCTGAACAGCTCACGAGGGGGAAGTGTGTCCCACACCGATCCGACCTGGTCCGAGCCCGTCCTGCGACTGACCGGGGTCTCCCGGGTGCACGGACGCGGCGCCACGGAGGTGCACGCCCTGCGCGGGATCGACCTGACCGTGCACGCCGGCGAGTTCGTCGCCGTGATGGGGCCGTCCGGCTCCGGGAAGTCGACCCTGCTGACCCTGGCCGGCGGGCTGGACCTGCCCAGCGAGGGCGAGGTGCTGGTCGAGGGCGTCGCGCTCGGCGGCCTCAGCCGGGGCAGGCTCGCCGACCTGCGGCGGCGCTCCGTCGGCTACGTCTTCCAGGACTACAACCTGATCCCGGCACTCACCGCCGCGGAGAACATCGCCCTGCCGCGCGAACTCGACGGCACCCCGGGCCGCACCGCCCGCCGGGAGGCGCTGGCCGCGCTGGAGGAACTGGGCATCGGGGAACTCGCCGACCGCTTCCCCGACGACATGTCCGGCGGCCAGCAGCAGCGCGTCGCCATCGCCCGGGCGCTGATCGGCGACCGCCGGCTCGTCCTCGCCGACGAGCCGACCGGCGCGCTCGACTCGGCCACCGGCGACGCCGTCCTCGCCGTCCTGCGCGCCCGCTGCGACGCCGGGGCGGCCGCCATGATGGTCACCCACGAGGCCTCGCACGCCGCCTGGGCGGACCGGGTGGTCCACCTGCGCGACGGCGCGGTCGCCTCGGAGACCGCCGGACGCCGCTCCGGCGCCTGCCGGGCGGCCGTGCACCGGCCCAACTCGCTGGGAGAGGTCGCATGCTGAGGCTCGGAGCATGGAAGGTCGCGCTGCGCATCGCCCGGCGCGACGCGCTGCGGGCCAAGGGGCGCAGCGCCCTGATCCTGGCCATGGTCGCGCTGCCCGTCCTCGGGGTCACCGGCGCCGACGTGGTCCACCGCAGCGGGCAGCTCACCCCGGCCGAACGGGTCGAGCGGGTGGTCGGCGGGGCGGACGCCCTGGTCACCGGGCTCAACCCCGGCCGGACCGTCGAGCAGGCCCCGATCGCCGAGGAGGGCGCCTTCGCGGTCGAGCCCAAGCCCGGCCAGCAGCCCACCGCCGAGCAGCAGCGGGCCGCGAGCACCGACCCGGCGGCCCTGGTCAGCTCACTACTGCCGCCCGGCAGCGTGCTCACCCCCGCCCGACCCGGACCGGAGACCGGCGCGACCTCACCCGAAGGCCTGGTCCGCACCCTCACCACCGAGGCCGACCTCGCCGACCCGGTCTGGCGTGGCCGACTGAACGTCGTCGAGGGCCGCGCCCCGAGCGCCCCGCACGAACTGGCCGCCACCCGGGCCTTCCTGGACAACGCGGGGCTCTCGCTCGGCGGCACCACCACCGTCCAGGGGCTGGAGCGGACCACCTTCACCGTCACCGCCGTGGTGGAGCACCCGGACGAGCTCGGCAGGGTCGAACTCGTGGCCCGGCCAGGCGAGTTGCTCGACCCGCTGGCCGCCGCGGCGGAGCCCGGCCGCCCCGCCGCCGAGCGTGCCCCGGACGCCCGCAACGCCTGGCTGGTCCACCTGCCGAGCGGAATCAGCCTCGACTGGGCCGCCGTGCAGCAGTTCAACGCGTACGGCTACACCCTGACCGCGCGCTCGGTCGCGCTCGACCCGCCGCCGTACGGGGCCGTCCCCTACTACCGCGACTCCACCCACTACAGCGACCCGGCCGCGGGCAACAGCACCAAGGTCGTGGTCGCCACCGTCACCGGGATGGCGCTGCTGGAGGTCGCGCTGCTCGCCGGGCCCGCCTTCGCGGTCGGCGCCCGCCGCTCGCGCCGCCAGCTCGCCCTGCTCGGCGCGGCCGGCGGCAGCCGGGCTCACGTCGGCGCGGTGGTACTCGGCGGCGGACTGGTCCTCGGCGTGGCCGGGGCGGCGCTCGGGGTCGCGCTCGGCACCGGGCTGGTCGCCGGGCTGCGACCGCTCATCGAACGGGTCGGCGGTGCGCGCTTCGGACACTTCGCGCTGCCCCCGCTGGACCTGCTCGCGATCGCGGGGATCGGGCTGCTCACCGCGCTGCTCGCGGCCGCGCTGCCCGCCTGGCAGGCCGCCCGCCGCAGCGTCACCGCCGGGCTCACCGGGCGGGACACCGTCCGGCCGCCCAGCCGGGTGGTCACCCTGCTCGGCGTTGCGCTGATCCTCGGCGGCGGCGCGATCGCGATGTACGGCGCGGGCGCGGTGCAGCGCGGCCTGCCCGTGGTGAGCACCTACGACGCCCGCACGCTCACCGTGCTCGGCGGCTCCGTCACCGCCGAACTCGGCCTGCTCGCCTGCACCCCGGTGCTGGTCGCCATGGTCGGCCGCGCCGCCAGGCGGCTGCCGCTCGGCCCCCGGCTGGCGCTTCGGGACTCCGCCCGGCACCGCTCGCGCACCGCGCCGGCCGTCGCCGCGGTGATGGCGGCGGTAGCCGGGGCGGTCGCCATCGGGGTGTACAGCACCAGCACCGACGCCGAGAACCGCCGCGACTACCGGCCGCAGGCCCCTTACGGATCCGTCCAGTTGGTCAGCTACCGGGACGGGGCGCCAGCCGAACAGCTGCGCGCCGAGCTGGAGACGCAGCTGACCGGGCTCGGCCCGCGCGCCGAACTCGGCCAGCTGGTCTACAAGTTCTGCGACAACTGCGCCAGCGACGTCCAGCTCAAGGGCCCGACGGACCGGCGCAGGCTCGCCGAGCCGCCGCACATCGCCACCGGGGACGCCGCCCTGCTGCACAACCTGTTCGACGTCCGGGACCAGGCGGCCGAACAGGCGCTGGCGGCCGGGAAGCTGCTGGTCTTCGACCGGTCACTGGTCGGTGCCGACGGCAAGGCCGTGATGCTGCTGCGCGGAGGCGGCGGCCCGGTGCAGCCGGGGCAGGTCCCCAAGCCCGACCTCCAGGAGGTCCCGGTGGACGCCGTGGTGGTCGACGACCCGGACGCCGCCCGCTTCGCCCAGGGGCTGCTGCCCACCCCCGCGCTGGCCAGGCTCGGGCTCGCGGCCCGGCCGACCGGCGCGGTCTGGCGGCCGGCCACTCCGCCGGACCGCAAGGCGCAGCAGCGCGCCGAGGCCGCCGCGATCCGGCTGGACCGCTTCGCCCGGCTGGATGTCGAACGCGGCTACCAGCCGAAGAGCGACGCGCTCACTCTGGCGCTCAGCGGCTTCGCCGGGCTGGTGGTGCTCGGCGCGGCCGGGATCGCCACCGGGCTCGCGGCCGCCGACTCCCGGCAGGACCAGGCGACGCTCGCCGCCGTCGGCGCGCCGCCCCGGATCCGGCGGACCATGGCGGGGCTGCAGTGCGCGCTGATCGCCCTGCTGGGGGCGGTGCTCGGGGCGACCAACGGGTTCGTCCCGGCGGTGGGGCTGCTGAAGTCCCGGGCGAGCGGACCGGGCTCCCAGCCGCCGCTGATCACCGCGCCCTGGGGCGAGCTGCTGCTGGTCGTGCTGGTGCTGCCGGTGGTGGCCGGGCTGCTCGCGGCGCTGTTCACCCGGTCGCGGGTACCGCTCGCGCGGCGGCAGTCCTGAGCACGGCCCGGGCCGGAGCGGCTGCCGTGAGCACGGCCTGAGCCGGAGCGGCTGCCCTGAACACCCGCTGAGCGCCATCCGCACGCCACGGACGCCCGCCCCCCACTGCCGGGGGCGGGCGCCCGGCGCTCGCCGTAGCATGGGCCGCGTTCCAGCGGGCGAAGGACGCCGGCGGCCGGTGCGGCAAGGGAGACCACGGCAGTGCTACGGGGGTTCGGCGATCTTGAGGCCGAGATCATGGACCGGCTCTGGTCCTGGGGCCGTCCGGCAACGGTGCGCGAGGTGGTCGACGACCTCCAGCAGCAGCGGCCGGTCGCGTACACCACCGTCACCACCGTCGCCGACATCCTGCACACCAAGGGCTGGCTGCGCCGGGACAAGATCGGCCGCGCCTGGGTGTACGAGCCGACCTGCACCCGCGAGGCGTACACCGCCCAGCTGATGCACCAGGCGCTGGAGACCACCCCGGACCGGACCGGCGCGCTGCTGCACTTCGTCGACCGGATGAGCGGGGACGAGGCCTCCGCGCTGCTCGCCGCCCTCGAACAGGTCAAGGCCCGGGAGACCGAGTGACCTTCGCCCTGCTCGGCCTCTACCTGGCCGTGACCGGCGCCCTGCTGCCCCGCCGGATGGCCGGCTCGGCCCGGCTCCAGGCCCGTCCGGCCCTGGGCGCGGCCCTGTGGCTGGCGCTGATGGCCTCGTTCATCGTCGCCCTGGTGCTCGCGGCGCACCACGCGTTGGAGCCCGCCGCCCACGAGCCGGCCGGGCTGCTCGGCCTGCTCCCCCACCTCGAACCGGCCGGGCCGGTGGTGCCGCACACCCACGGCTGGTGGCTGCCGGCCGCCGCCGGCGCGGTGCTCACCGCGGTGCTCACCGCCGTCGGTGCCCGGGCCGGGCGGGCCCGGCAGCGACACCGGGCGGTGCTGGACGTGGTCGCCGTACGGGACCGGCGCTGGGGCGCGCTGGTGCTGGAGCACGCCCACCCGACCGTCTACTGCCTGCCCGGGCGCCGCTCCCGGGTCGTGCTGTCGCGCGGGGCACTGCGGCTGCTGGACGAGCGGCAGCTCGCCGCGGCCGTCGCGCACGAGCACGGGCACATTCGCGGCCGCCACCACCTGTTCCGGCTGCCCGCCGACACCTTCGCGCTGCTGCTCGGCCCGCTGCCGCTGGCCCGGCTGGGGCACTCGGAGGTGGCGCTACTGCTGGAGATGGCGGCGGACGACGCGGCGCTCGCGAAGGTGTCGCGGGGCGAACTAGCCTCGGCGCTCTGCGCGTTGGCCGCGTCCGGGACGGCTCCGGGTGGGTCGCTGGGGGCGGCCTCCACCGGGGTGCTGGCCCGGGTCCGCCGACTGGCCCGGCCCGGCAGCTGCGGCCAGCGGCGCCAACTGGCCTGGCGGATCGGCGCGTTGACGCTGCCGGTGCTGCCCTACCTGCTGGCCTGCGCGCCGCACCCGTAGGTCGTTCCACCGGCGCCAACCGGCGCCGCAGATACGCCCGGGCCGTGTCGCGCGGAGGGTTCGGTTCCTTCAGGCCGGGCGGAACGTCCGCCGGTACGCCTGCGGTCCCACCCCGATGGCCGCGCGCAGGTGTTGGCGCAGCGACGCGCCCGTGCCGAGGCCCGAGCGCTGGGCAACCAGCGGGACGGGCCAGTCGGTCGTCTCCAGGTAGTGGCGGGCGAGGTCCACGCGCCGGCTGATCAGCCACTGGGCCGGGGTGGTGCCGGTCTCCTCGCGGAAGCGGCGGGAGAAGGTGCGCACACTGGTGTGGGCGTGGGCGGCCAGGTCGGCCAGGGTGAGCGGCTCGGCGAGGTGTTCCAGGGCCCAGGCCTGGGTGGCGGCGGTGCCGGCGGCGGAGGGTTCGGGGACGGGGCGGCGGATGTACTGGGCCTGGCCGCCCTCGCGCCAGGGCGGGACGATGCAGGAGCGGGCCACCTCGTTGGCGACCCTGCTGCCGTGGTCGCGGCGGACCAGGTGCAGGCAGAGGTCGATGCCGGCGGCGACCCCGGCCGAGGTGAGGACGTCGCCGTCGTCGACGAACAGGACGTCCGGGTCGATCCGCGCGGTGGTCACCATCCGCTGCAGCCGGTCGGCCTCCAGCCAGTGGGTGGTGGCCCGGCGCCGGTCGAGCAGGCCGGCGGCGGCCAGCAGGAAACTCGCGGTGCAGATGGCCACGATCCGGGTGCCGGGGCGGATCGCGGCCAGCGCGGCCCGCAGGTCCTCGGGCAGGGTGCCGTGCTCGCGGAGACCGCCGAGCGACAGCGCGGGTGGGATGACCACGGTGTCGACCTCGGCGAGCAGCGCGGCGTCCCGGGAGATCGCGAGGTCGAAGTCGGCGGCGGAGCGGACCGGACCACCGTCCAGACTGCAGGTGGTGACGGTGTAGAGCGGGCTGCCCGTCTCGCCCCGGGCGGCGCCGAAGATTCTGGCCGGGATGCCGAGCTCGAAGGGGAAGACGCCGTCCAGGGCGAGTACGCCGACGTGGTGCATGGCCGGATCCTTTCACCATGTGGCCGTCGCGCCACCACCAGGGGCCTTCGCAGATCGGCACTCTGACGACGTGCCCGGAACCACGGGCCCGTGATCGGAGGAGTACGACATGTCCCACACCATGCGCGCCGTCTCGCAGGACACCGCCGGCGGCCCGGAGGTCCTGCGGCTGGTGGAGACCGCCCGCCCGGCGCCCGGCCGAGGCGAGATCCTGGTGCGGGTACACGCCGCCGGGGTCAACCCGGCCGACTGGAAGACCCGTTCGCGCGGCACCTTCGTCAGTGGCGGCACGCCCCCGTTCGTCCTCGGCTGGGACGTCTCGGGCGTGGTGGAGTCGGTCGGCTACGGCGTGACGATCTTCCGCCCCGGCGACGAGGTGTACGGCATGCCGAGCTTCCCGAACCCGGCCGGCGCCTACGCCGACTACGTCGCCGCTCCCGCCCGGCACTTCGCGCCCCGTCCGAAGGGCCTGACCCACGTCGAGGCGGCCGGACTGCCGCTGGCCGCGCTCACCGCCTGGCAGGCCCTGGTGGACACCGCCGACGTCCGGCCCGGGCAGCGGGTGCTGATCCACGCCGCCGCGGGCGGGGTCGGCCACCTCGCCGTCCAGATCGCCAAGGCCCGCGGCGCGTACGTCATCGGCACCGCGAGCAGCGCCAAGCACGAGCTGCTGCGCGAACTGGGCGCGGACGAGCTGGTCGACTACCGCACCCAGGACGTCGCCGAGGCCGTCCGCGAGGTCGACTTCGTCCTCGACCCCGTCGGCGGCGCCAGCTGGTCCCGCTCCCTGCGCTCCCTGCGCCCCGGCGGCACCCTGGTCTCCATCGAACCGCCGACCGACGCCTTCCCCCTCGCCGAGGCCGAGGCCGCCGGCATCCGCGCCGTCTTCATGCTGGTCGAACCCGACCAACAGGGCCTGCGCGAGATCTCCCACCTGGTCGACTCCGGCCGCCTGCGCGTCCTGGTCGACACCACCCTCCCGCTGGCCCGGGCCGCCGAGGCGCACCGCCTGGGCGAGCTGGGCCGCACGACCGGGAAGATCGTCCTGTCGGTGGTCGGGGAGTAGGGGGCTACGGGCGGACGGCGCCGACGTAGGGCATGGCGTCGATGGGGAGGACCTCGACGTTCTTGCCGGTGCGGGGGGCGTGGATCATCTTGCCGTCGCCGATGTAGATGCCGACGTGGTGGATGTCGCCGTAGAAGAAGACCAGGTCGCCGGGCTGGAGGTCGGCGCGGGCGACGCGGGGGCCGTCGTTCCACTGGTCCTGGGACATCCGGGAGAGCTTGAGGCCCGCCGCGCGGTAGGCGGCACCGGTGAGGCCGGAACAGTCGAAGCTGTTGGGGCCGGTGGCGCTCCACTGATAGGGCTTGCCGAGCTGGGCGTAGGCGAACTGGACGATGGCGGCGGCGCGGCCGCTTGCGGGCGGGGCCGGGGTGTTCAGGTCGGGGCGCTGGGTGGAGCGGGAGGCGCGGTCGGCCGCGGCGGCCTGCTGGGCCTCGGCCTTGGCCTTCTCGGCGGCTTGCTGGGCGTTGACCTTGGCGCGGTCCTCGGCGCTGAGCTTGTTGAGCACCGCCTGGGCCTGGGCGAGCTTGGCCTGGATCTGCTGCTTCTTCTCGGCCAGCTCGGTGCCGACGGAGTCGAGCTGGGCGAGGGTGGCGGTGGCCTCGGTGCGGTCCTGGTCGAGCTTGCGCTGCTCGTTCTGGGCCTGCTTGAGCAGGGACGTCTGCGAGTCGGCGACCTGGCTCTGCACCGAGGCGCGTTCCAGGTAGGCGGCCGGGTCGGAGTCCAGCATCAGCTGGACGGACGGGTCGATGCCGTTGCTGCGGTACTGGTCGGCGGCCACGCCACCGAGCCGGGTGCGCAGTTCGTTCATCGTCTCCTGGCCGCGGGCGACCTTCTCCTGGATCTTGTTGGCGTCCCCCTGCAGCTTCTGCTGCTTCTCCTGGAAGCCGTTGTACTGCTCGACGGCCTGCTCGGCCTCCTCGTTGAGCTTGTCCACCTGCTCCTTGACGGTGGCGAGGGAGGGGCTGGGCTCGGCATGGGCGGTACCGGAGGCGAGCACCGCGCCGCCGGCCATCGCCGTGGTGAGGACCGCCAGACGGGCACGGCTCGGGGGGCTGGGCTTGCGGCGCTTTCCCATCGCGGTGGGCTCTCCTTCGGGGGACGGGCTGGGACGTCCGGTGACACTCGGAAGACGTTCCGGGGACGTTCCCGGGTTCGATCGAGGCGTCCGGGGACGCGAAGGGGACGACGAAGGCAGGCGGGGACGTACGGGGGATTCGCCCCCGGCCGCCTTCTTCGAAGTAACTTAATAGATGAGTGGTGAGGTTCCGCAATCCCCCTGATCCGGGCACTTCCGGACGATCGATCGTGCGGCGTCCCACCGGCGTTGGGCCCGCCCCGACACCCCGTCGGGACACTCCCCGGCGGGCGGAGTGCAGGGCCGCGCGGCACTCTCCGGCGGGCGGAGTGCAGGGCCGCGCGGCACTCTCCGGCGGGCCCAGTGCTAAAGGCTGACAAAATCGAGAACTAGGTCACACGCGACTCCCCTCCTGCCGGTCCGCGAACGGGCGCTAACCTGCGGACATGAAGGTCCTGCCCGAAGGGCTCCCCCTCGCCGCCGAGTTCCCGGCCGCGCACCGTGAGCAGTGGCAGCAGCTCGTCGAGGGCGTGCTGCGCAAGTCCGGTGCCCAGCCCGAGGACGGTGCTGCCGCCGAGCAGGCGCTCAGCACCGCGCTCCAGGACGGCCTGCGCGCCCGCCCGCTGTACACCGCCGAGGACAGCTCGACCGAGCCCGGCTACCCCGGCTTCCCGCCGTTCGTCCGCGGCGGCCGGCCGCAGGGCTCCGCCATCGCCGGATGGGACGTCCGTCAGCGGCACGCCGATCCTGACCGGCGGCGCACCAACGAGGCGGTCCTTGCGGACCTGGAGAACGGCGTCGGCTCGCTCTGGCTGGAGCTGGGCGGAGCGGGCCTGCCGGTGTCGGCCCTGCCCGAGGCGCTCACCGGGGTGTACCTGGACCTGGCCGCCGTAGCGCTCGACGCCGGCTCCGAATTCACGGACGCCGCCGAGCAGTTGTTCAAGCTGTACGAGGACCGCGACGTCTCCCCCGGCTCCGCCGCCGGCAACCTCGGCGCCGACCCGCTCGGCCTCCGGGCCCGCACCGGCGACGCGGCCCGCACGGACGCGCTGCTGGCCGAGGCCACCGCGCTGGCCGCCCGCTGCGCCGCCGACTACCCGAACGTCCGGGCCCTCACCGTCGACGCCCTGCCGTACCACGAGGCCGGCGCCTCCCCCGCCCAGGAGCTGGGCTGCTCGCTGGCCACCGGCGTCGCCTACCTGCGCGCGCTGACCGCCGCCGGGCTGTCGGTGGACGCCGCGCTCGGCCAGCTGGAGTTCCGCTTCGCCGCGGACGCCGACCAGTTCCTGACCATCGCCAAGTTCCGTGCCGCGCGCCGCCTCTGGGCCCGCGTCGCCGAGGTGTCCGGCGCCTCCGCCGAGGCCTCGGCGCAGCGCCAGCACGCCGTCACCTCCCGGGTGATGATGACCGCCCGCGACCCGTGGGTGAACATGCTGCGCACCACCGTGGCCTGCCTGGCCGCCGGGGTCGGCGGCGCCGACGCCGTCACCGTGCTGCCCTTCGACAGCGCACTCGGCCTCCCCGACGCCTTCGCCCGCCGGATCGCCCGCAACACCCAGTCGATCCTGCTGGAGGAGTCCCACCTGGCCCGGGTGATCGACCCGGCCGGCGGCTCCTGGTACGTCGAGCAGCTGGGCGAGGAACTGGCGCAGGCCGCCTGGGCCTGGTTCCAGGAGATCGAGCGGGCCGGCGGCCAGCGCGCCGCCCTCGACTCGGGCCTGGTCGAGCAGCGGATCTCCGCGGCCTGGGCCGAGCGCTCCGTGAAGCTCGCCAAGCGGCGCGAACCGGTCACCGGCGTCAGCGAGTTCCCGCACCTGGACGAGCAGCCGCTGGTCCGCGAGCCGGCTCCGGCCGGCGCCACGGGCGGCCTGCCGCAGGTGCGCCGCGCCGAGGCGTACGAGGCGCTGCGCGACCGCTCGGACGCACATCTCGCGGCGACCGGTGCCCGTCCGTCCCTGTTCCTGGCCTCGATCGGCACCGCCGCCGCGCACACCGCGCGCACCACCTTCGCGGCCAACCTGTTCCAGGCGGGCGGCATCGCGACCTCCGCCCTCGAATCCGTGGACCCGGCGGCGTTCGCCGAGGCGTTCACCGCCTCCGGCGCCACCGTCGCCTGCCTGTGCTCCGGTGACGCCCTGTACGGCGAGCACGCCGAGGCGGTGGCCGCTGCGTTGAAGGCGGCCGGCGCCCAGCGGGTGCTGCTGGCCGGCCGGCTCGCCGAAGTACCCACCGGAGTGGACGAGTTCATCTACGCGGGCGGGGACGCGGTCGCCGTCCTGACCTCCCTGCTGGACCTGATCGGAGTGGCCCGATGATCCCCGACTTCACCGAAATCGGGCTGAACGGCGACGCCGCCCCGGACGTCACCAACGCCCAGTGGCAGAGCGCCTGGCGCCGGTCCACCGGCAAGGACGCCGACGAGCTGGTCTGGGAAACCCCCGAGGGCATCGGCGTCAAGCCGCTGTACACCGCGGCGGACCTGGCCGGCCTGGACTTCCTGGAGACGTACCCCGGCATCGCCCCGTACCTGCGCGGGCCGTACCCGACCATGTACGTCAACCAGCCCTGGACCGTTCGCCAGTACGCCGGTTTCTCCACCGCCGAGGAGTCCAACGCGTTCTACCGCCGGAACCTGGCGGCCGGTCAGAAGGGCCTCTCGGTCGCTTTCGACCTGCCGACCCACCGCGGCTACGACAGCGACCACCCGCGCGTGACCGGCGACGTCGGCATGGCGGGCGTCGCCATCGACTCGATCTACGACATGCGCCAGCTGTTCGACGGCATCCCGCTGGACAAGATGTCCGTGTCGATGACCATGAACGGCGCCGTGCTGCCGGTCCTCGCGCTGTACATCGTCGCGGCCGAGGAGCAGGGCGTACCGCCGGAGAAGCTGGCGGGGACCATCCAGAACGACATCCTCAAGGAGTTCATGGTCCGCAACACCTACATCTACCCGCCGCAGCCGTCGATGCGGATCATCTCGGACATCTTCGCGTACACCTCGCAGAAGATGCCCCGGTACAACTCGATCTCCATCTCCGGCTACCACATCCAGGAAGCCGGTGCCACCGCCGACCTGGAGCTGGCCTACACCCTGGCCGACGGGGTGGAGTACCTGCGCGCGGGCCTGGACGTGGGGCTGGACGTGGACGCCTTCGCGCCGCGGCTGTCGTTCTTCTGGGCGATCGGCATGAACTTCTTCATGGAGGTCGCCAAGCTGCGCGCGGCCCGGCTGCTGTGGGCCAAGCTGGTCAAGCAGTTCGACCCGAAGAACCCCAAGTCCCTTTCGCTGCGCACCCATTCGCAGACCTCGGGCTGGTCACTCACCGCCCAGGACGTGTTCAACAACGTCACGCGGACGTGCGTCGAGGCGATGGCCGCGACCCAGGGCCACACCCAGTCGCTGCACACCAACGCCCTGGACGAGGCGCTGGCGCTGCCGACCGACTTCTCCGCCCGCATCGCCCGCAACACCCAGCTGCTGCTGCAGCAGGAGTCGGGCACCTGCCGGGTCATCGACCCGTGGGGCGGCTCGGCGTACGTCGAGAAGCTGACGAACGACCTGGCGGCGCGCGCCTGGCAGCACATCCAGGAGGTCGAGGCGGCCGGCGGCATGGCCAAGGCCATCGATGCCGGCATCCCGAAGATGCGCGTCGAGGAGGCCGCCGCCCGTACCCAGGCACGCATCGACTCCGGCCGCCAGCCGGTGATCGGCGTCAACAAGTACCGGGTCGAGAGCGACGAGCAGATCGAGGTGCTCAAGGTCGACAACTCCGCGGTCCGCGCCCGGCAGATCGAGAAGCTGCGGCGGCTGCGCGAGGAGCGCGACGAGGCCGCCACGCAGGACGCGCTGAACGCGCTGACCCGCGCCGCCGAAGCCGGTCCGCAGCGCGGAGGCTCGCTGGACGGCAACCTGCTGCACCTGGCCGTCAACGCGGCCCGGGCCAAGGCCACCGTCGGCGAGATCTCGGACGCCCTGGAGAAGGTGTACGGCCGCCACTCCGGCCAGATCCGTACCATCTCCGGTGTGTACCGAGACGAAGCCGGCCCGTCGGCACCCCTCCAGCGCACCCGTGACCTGGTCGAGCGGTTCGAGCAGGCCGAGGGCCGCCGCCCGCGCATCCTGGTCGCCAAGATGGGCCAGGACGGCCACGACCGCGGCCAGAAGGTGATCGCCACCGCCTTCGCCGACCTCGGCTTCACGGTGGACGTCGGCCCGCTGTTCCAGACCCCGGCCGAGGTCGCCCGCCAGGCCGTCGAGGCGGACGTGCACATCGTCGGTGTCTCCTCGCTGGCCGCCGGGCACCTGACGCTGGTGCCTGCGCTGCGGGCCGAACTCGCCGCGGCGGGGCGGGAGGACATCACCATCGTGGTGGGTGGGGTCATCCCGCCGCAGGACTTCGACGCGTTGTACGAGGCGGGCGCGGCGGCGGTGTTCCCGCCCGGCACGGTCATCCCGGACGCCGCGTACGACCTGCTGAAGTCGCTGGCGGCCGACCTCGGCCACGAGCTGTAGGTCGATTCGCGGATGCCCCCTCGGACGATCGACCTCGACGCATATGTGACGGGTGTCCTCGACGGCTCGCGCGCCTGGATCGCGCGCGCCGTCACCCTCGTCGAGTCCACCCGGCCCGACCATCGCGCGCTCGCGCAGCAGCTGCTCCAGCGGCTGCTGCCGCACGCGGGCGGCGCGGTGCGGGTGGGCATCACGGGCGTGCCCGGAGTCGGCAAGTCGACCTTCATCGACTCCTTCGGCACGATGCTGACGGGGTTGGGCCACCGGGTCGCGGTGCTCGCCGTCGACCCGACGTCGAGTCGGACGGGCGGCTCCATCCTGGGCGACAAGACCCGGATGGAGCGGCTTGCGGTTGATCCTGCCGCGTTCGTCCGGCCGTCCCCGACCTCGGGGACGCTGGGCGGGGTCGCCAAGGCCACCCGGGAGTCGATGGTGGTGATGGAGGCGGCGGGCTACGACGTCGTCCTGATCGAAACCGTCGGCGTCGGCCAGTCCGAAACGACGGTGGCCGGAATGGTCGACACCTTCCTGCTGCTCAGCCTGGCCAGGACGGGCGACCAGCTCCAGGGCATCAAGAAGGGCGTGCTGGAGCTGGCGGACGTCATCGCCGTCAACAAGGCGGACGGCCCGCACGAGCGCGACGCGAAGGCGGCGGCGCGCGAACTCGCGGGTGCGTTGCGGCTGTTGCAGGCCCCGGACGCGGCGTGGACTCCCCCGGTGCTCACCTGCAGCGGGCTCGACGGCGCCGGGCTGGACGTGCTGTGGGAGCGGCTGCAGCAACACCGCAAGGTGTTGGACGCCACCGGCGCGCTCACCGCCAAGCGGCGGGACCAGCAGGTCGAATGGACGTGGTCGATGGTCCACGACCAGCTTTACGCGAGGCTGCACGAGCACCCCGAAGTACGGAGGCTGGCACCCGAGTTGGAGACCCAGGTCCGCGCCGGCACCCTCCCGGCGGGATTGGCAGCACAGCAGATCCTGGACACCTTCTTCGGCTAGCGGTCACACCCCGCCACGAAGCCCGCCACCACTACGGCCGAGAAGAGCACCCACCACACGAGCCGCCCGACGATCGCCACTACGCCGCCTCGGGCAGAGCGTGAAGGTCGCGCGCCGTGCCCCACCCATGCGTGGGGCACGGCGCTTCGGCGGTTTCGAGGCACTCGAACCAGACCACCTTGCCGACCCCCGCCGGGTGCCATCCCCACGCATGCGCCAGCGCCTCGACCAACAGGAGGCCACGCCCACCGGTCGCTTCCTCAGCCCGCTCCCGAGCCGGCAACTCCGCACACCGGTCGGCAACTTCCACCCGCACCCGCCCGGCCCGCCACCGAACAGCCACGAGGCAGCGCTCCTTGGCGTGCACCATCGCATTGGCGATCACCTCGCTCGCACACAGCTCCACCTCCCGAAGCGCATCGCCCGACAGCGGCACACCCCATTCCCGCAGGATCGCCACCACCAACCTCCGCGCCGCCGGCACGGCGCCGGCCCCCGGTGGCACATCCCGCTCCAGCGGAACCGGGAATCGGGCGTTACTCAGTGGACTGACCACAGGGACTCCTCCAAGCCGGCCAGGCATGCAAATGCGAGTACAGGGCCGGCCCCGAGCCACCACCCGCACCGCCGCATTGAGCAGGGCCTCCCGGCCCTCTCCGTAGTTCATGCGCCTCTTTCGCGGATTGCGC
>NZ_JBSFJV010000086.1:0-32012 GCF_053598235.1 Kitasatospora sp. NPDC001159 | reverse complement strand
CGACGAGGGCGAGGGCCTGCATCCAGCCCGCGAGAGTGGATCCCATGTCAGAACTTCTCCGGGAAGATCAGCGCCACGACGAGGTAGCCGACGAGCGCGACGGCCACGATGAGACCTGCGAGGTTTTCCGCGCTCACAGCTTCTCCACCCCCTTCGCGATCAGGGCGAGGACGGCGAACACGGCAACCGTGACACCGACGTAGATGAGATCGGACATGGGCTCCGCCAGAGTGGCTCATGGAATGGAACCGTGGGACGCCACGTGGGCGTCACGGCACCGGGGGAAGACCGGCGGGGAGCAGCCAACCAGTCGGCCGGGACACGCCTCCGGCCCCTGACGCCCTCCATATGGGCGATCCTTAAACATTGACGCGGCATTGATATCCGCGTCATGCGTCCGAGACCCCGGGTTGTCCGAAACGTTTCGGGCCTCGGACAACGTGGCTGCCCGAGGCTCGTACACCCGCATCTCCACTCGACCAGAGCTTCTCCGGCTCCGCCCCTCCCCGCGCGGGGCCGGATCGCCGCGATGGACCGCACTGGGCGCCCAGGCGGGCCGGGTGGTCCCGCTCTGGGAGCGGAGGACAGCTGCCAGGGCACGCTGATCACCATCACACCAGGGGTGAACAGGAGCCAGCCGTCAACCAGAGCGCCGGCTGTCCCGCCTCGCGGCCAGCGTCAGGGTGTGGTCCACCCGGCCAGCGTGTCCTTGCCGTCCTCGGGGATGATGCCGAACGCCGCGCTGGGCGGCTGCGGGTCGTCGCCGAAGAGCACCCGGACCGCGCGGTTACTGACTTTGGCGCTTCGAGGTGGTGGATTCCTCGGACTCTACGCTCGGCCTCCCACGGCCATCACCCTGAAGCGCCGAAGTCACGCCTGCCGCCCTTGCTCAGGGATTGGCGTTCTCCGGTGCCAGCCTCCGGCGGCGGGCGGCGCGGACCGGCCCGATGACGGCGTAGCCGAGGGTCGGGGTGAGGAGGAGGGCTGCGGCGGCGGGCCAGTAGGACCAGGGGGTGAGCAGCGCTGCGGAGGACTCCGTGCGGCCGGCGATCACTACGGCCGCGAGCACACCGGGCAGGGCGAGCGGGGCCCACCACGGGTAGCGGCCGCGGGGAGCGCGCCGGGTGGCGACGCACCACGCGGTGAACAGCACGGTCGCGGTGAGGGCCCAGACCAGCATCGCCGTGTACTCACCGACCTGGCGCTCCGGGGAGTCGACGGTCGGGGCGGAGACCCCGTCGACGCTCAGCTGGGTGGCGGTGCGGCCGTCGAGCCCGGTGGTCACCTGGACCAAGTCGCCGCTGTGCAGCTCCCGGAGGCGTGCGGGCAGTGCAGCGAAGTGGAGCGTCCGGTGGTCGTAGTCCGACTCCCTGCGCACCATCAGCTCCGCGCCGGAGCCACCGTCCGTGTCCGGGACGATCCGGACGACCTTGTGCTGCTCCACCGCCCGGCACCTGCCCGGGGCGACGGGCGGCACGACCGTGCAGAGCGGCGCCGAGTCGTAGCGGCGGGCCGCGTCCAGGCCGTCGAGAAGTTGGACGGTGGAGATCACGGTCAGCAGGGCGGCGACGCGGGCGAGGGCGCCAGGCAGTACGCCGCGCAGTCGCTGTAGCGGCCGCTCAGGTGTCAGGGGGCCGATCCGGAAGGACTCGTCGGCGTGCCGCTCCCATGGGGCCCGGACCTGGGCGAGTTTCAGCTCGAAGTGCGGATCGGGGAAGACGACGTTCGAGTGGAGGCCGGGCAATGTCCGCCGGCGGCCGTCCACCAGGGTGATCCGCACGCTGGTGGATTCCCCGCCCTGGTTGCGCTGCCTGCGCTCCGCTATCCAGCGGATCTCGCGCCACGGGTAGCTGCGGACCCGCCCGAGGCCCCGGTAGATCCGGATGCCGTCCTCCCCCACCGCGGTCCAGCTGCGTCGGTACAAGGTCAGGAGGACGGCGAACAGCACGGCCATCGCACCGATCATCCACAGCGTTCCGACAGCCCGACCCGCACCACACCCGCCACGATCTGGAAGGCGAGAAGGACCAGAAACCACACCACCCCACGCCGATCGGCCTTGAGGTCCCCACCCCTGAAACGAAGTTCGTTCACCGCGGCAGCGTATGCCCGGCCCCCGGCTGAACCCCGGGCGGGGCCACAGCCTGACTTAGGCCCCGGGGCCGTCGTCCGCCACGGTCCGGACGAGGCCACCGGGGGCCGCTCGGATCACCCGGTGCCGGTGGCACGCGGCACCGGGTGGGTTCACGGGGTCAGCTCTGCCCGGCCTTGCGGCCGTGGTTCGCCTTCTTCTTGCGGCGGGCCTTCTTCTTGCGGGCGCGCTTGGACATGGTGTGTGTTCTCCTCGGTGCGGGTCAGGCCTGGGCGACGAGCTGGTCGGCGAGCTTGGCTAGGCGGCGCTGCGAGCGCTCCTCCTGCGCGATGGCGGCGGTCGGGGCGAGGTCGCCGCCGTCGTAGTACTCGCCGTTGATCAGCTCCGTGTCCGGCAGGCAGAGCCGGACGACGGCCGCCGCGCCCTCCGCCGCCGGCGCGCCGGTGCGCCCGTACAGCGGGAGCAGCGCGGTGTCGCACTGGCCCGGGTTGAGGCTGACGGCGGTGATGCCGGAGCCGGCCGGGGCCATGTCACGGGTGTCCATGGTCAGCGCGAGCTGGGACTGTGCGTAGGCGGCGACCCGCGAGTACTTCTTCGCCCGGTGCGGGTCCGACCAGTTCATCGAGGCGGTGCGGTGCAGCGAGGAGGAGACGTTGACGATCCGGGCGTCGCCGGCCGCCGACAGCGGGGCCCGCAGCAGCTTCGCCAGCAGGTGCGCGGCGAGGAAGTTGACCTGCAGCGAGACCTCGTTGCCGTCGTCGGTGAGGGTGCAGCGCTCGGGGGCCATGACGGCGGCGTTGTTGACCAGCAGGTCCAGCGCCGGGTAGTGCTTGACCACCGTGCCGGCCAGCACCGCGATCTCGGCAAGGTGGGTGAAGTCGGAGGCTAGCTCGACGAGTTGGTCACGCCGCACGCCGGCCGTGACCAGTCGCTCGACGGCGTCCTCGGCCTCGGCGGCCGTCCGGGCGTGCACGAGTACGGTGGCGCCGTGCCCGGCGAGGAGGCGGGCGGTCTCCCAGCCGATGCCGGAGGAGGCGCCGGTGACGAGGGCGGTGCGGGCGGACAGTACTGCGTCGGACATGACCCATCCAAGGGTGAGAGGGCACGGCCGGGGTGGAACCGGGCGCGATGCCGCGCCCGGTGGGTGCCGTCCGTGCGAAGAGTGTGCTGCGATGAGACGCGCACCAGCCCGGACCCGTGAACGGGTGGCGGCGCGGCAATGCGCCAGGGCGGGTGACGGAGGAGAGGGGCGAACCCCGGCCGAATCAGCCGCAGTTCGCCCGGCCCGAGGCGTGCGGGTGTGAAGCCCCGCGCTACCGGACCGCGGTGAGGACCGCGACAGCGACGACCCGCGGCCGCGTATGCGGCGGACGGTCGTGGTGGCGTGTCGAGCGGTTCATGTCCTTCATGAAACTCGGCCCGGACGCCCGGGGCAAGTCCGCCCCGCCCTCCTTACGCAACCCTGACGCCGGTGTGACTGATCATCAAATCCTCAGGACCCCAGTCGCGCACGGCCGCCGCGACCAGCACGACGGCGACGGAGGTCTCGAGCGGCAGCGACCGGAGCACCAGGTGGTAGGTGCGGCCGCCAGGCCTGGCAGAACACATCTGCCGGGCGAGTCGTCAGGGTTGCGTCAGAACCGGGTTCGTGCGCGCCAGGCTTGCGTCAACCCGGGTGCGGCGGAGCCGCAGCGGGTGAGTCACTGGGGCCGTGTCCGTCACCACCACCCAGCTGCCCTTCACCAGCCTGCTGCCGGCCGAGGAGCCCGGCACCGAGGCGATCGTCGCCCACGTCAAACGCACTGGCCGTGGCGGCTGGTGGACCGACCGGCCCGACGCCGCCCGGGTGCTCCTCGTGCACAGCGGTCCCGAGCGGCTGCTCCGCGGCGATCCCCGGCACCTCGATCCGGCGGCTCTGGCCCCGCTCGGCCGCGGCCAGTTCACGGCGCCGGAGCGCTTCCTCCCGCTGCTGGGGCACACCTTCACCCACGTGACCCCCTGGGTCCGCACGGTCTACGTCCAGCAGGGCCCGCCACGGCCCGTCTCCCCCCATGTCAACGACTGGGTACGACCGTTGACCCCCTCGGATGCGCGGCGGTTCGAGCGGTTCAGCGCCCGATCCGCGGCATCCGCGTCGGCTCCCGAGCTGCCCCACTGGCTGACGTGGACCTGGGGCGGACACGCGGAGCTGGCCGCGAGCGGCTTCGCCTGGGGCGCCGTCCTCGGCCCGTACCTGGCCGCTGTGGCCTGCGGGTATCTCGTCGGACGCCGACACATGGACATTGCCGTGGCCACCGATCCGGCGTTCCGTCGGCTGGACCTCGCCCTCGCCTGCGTCACGGCCGCCGCCCGCGACGCGCGCGACGCGGGCCTGACCCCGACCTGGGCCGCCTCCCGGGTCAACCTGGCCAGCCGGGCCCTGTCCGTGGCCGCGGGCTTCCGCCCGGTCCGCGACGAGGTCGTGTACTGGACCGGCCCCGCCATCGCACGCTGAGGACGTCCGATCGACCCGCCCGTCCGGCATTCTCCCCGGCCTCGGCCGACAGCCAGCACTCGTCAGGAAACCGCCAAAGCTGGACATCCGGACGTCATGGTTCCGTCAGCGCCAGCCCGTCCGAGGCTACGGCGCCGACACTCACGCTGTGATCACTGGAGAGCCGGATGACCGGGAAACCGTCATGTCCGGTTCGGCGGGAGGCCCCTCGGAAAAGGACCTGCCACGACAGGCACCTCGCCGCGCAGCCGACCCAACCGCCTGGTTGCACCAGTTCAAGCGCCTCCGAATCCGATACGAGCGCCGAGCCGATCTCCACCAGGGCCTGCTCGAACTGGCCTGCAGCATCATCTGTCTCCGCCGCCCGCGCTGCGCATCGTGAATGATCGGCCAGCATGTCCGCGCTCTCACGGCAAACTCGATCGCGGCCCCGACCGCGCCGTGGATAAAGTCCGCCTGTGCTCACAACGCCCCGTGTTTCTTAGCTCGGACACCAGCCTCGACGCCACCCTTGTGCCCTACAGCCATTACGGAGCGTAACAACAGTGAATACCTCTCGTAGTTCCGGCCTGCTCCGGAACCAGGACTTCTCGCTGCTGTTGAGCAGCCAACTGATATCCGCCATCGGCGACCAGGCTCAGTTCATGGCCTTGCCTCTGGTTGTGCTGGCCCTCACCGGGTCGGCCACCCAGGCCGGGTTCGTGCTGGGCCTGGGCACCGTCTCCTTCCTTGCCTTCGGGCTGGTAGCAGGGGCGCTTGTTGACCGGTGGAACCGCAAGGTGACCATGATCTGGTGCGAGGTCGGCCGGACCGTGCTCACGTCCGGCGTCGCCGTCGCGCTCTGGCTGGACCGGCTCACAATGCCCCAGCTGTGTGCGACGGCCGTGCTTACCGGGGTTCTGGGGACCGTCTTCCAGGTCGCGAGCACCGCGGCGCTGCCGAACGTGGTCGATGCCCGGCAGCTGCCCACAGCCCTCGGCTACCAGCAGTCCGCCGGTAGTGCGGTCAGCATCTTCGGAGCTCCGCTCGCCGGTGTGCTCTACGCCGTCGGGCGGGTCGTGCCGTTTGCCGTCAACGCGGTGTCATTCGCCGTTTCGGCAGCGTCGCTGCGCCTGATGCGCGCACGATTCCAGGCGGAGCCGCAAGACATCCGACCGAAGGACCGACTCACCACGGAGATCCTGGAAGGGCTCAGGTGGTTGTGGCGCGAGCCGGTCATTCGCTTCCTCACCCTGGTAGCGGCCGCTGACAAAGTCCGCTATGGCGCCGGCTATCTGCTGATCATCACTCTCGCCCAGCAGCTCGGCTCGTCGCCGCTGTGGATCGGTGTCATCTTCAGCGGAGCGGCAGTCGGTGCGATGGCAGGGGCGTTGGTGTCCGACAGGGCTACGCGTCGTTTCCCGCTCGGCCGGATCGCCGTGGTGATGCTGTGGCTGGAGGCGGTGATGTTCCCGCTGTACGCACTGGCCCCCAGCCCTCTGCTGCTGGCCGCAGTCGCGGCCGGCGAGTCATTGGTGGCGCCTGTGTACGCAGTGGCCATGACTACCCACCAGCTGAGCATTACCCCCGATGAGTTGCGAGGCCGCGCGGCGAGCGCAGTCACAACGCTCACCACGGGAGCCTTGTCGATCGGCGCGCTTGCAGGCGGCGCGCTGATCGGCACCCTGGGTGCCAAGCCGCTGGTCTGGCTCTGCGGAGCTTGGTTGTTCGCCCTGGCCCTTCTCACCACGGCGAACCGGGCCGTGCGACGGGCGCCCATGGCAGGCACCATCCCCCAGCAGGAGACCGCCATCGCGGTCCAGACCGCGGACGTGGCTAGCTAGGCTTCCCGGCTACGGGCACCGCTGATCGCTCATGGATGAAAGAACGCCCATGAGCCAGCGGTGGCCGTCGGCCGCGTCCTTCAATGTCTTTCGGTGCTGGTGTCGGCAGTCTTGGAAGACGCACGCTCCAGACGGGGAGACCGGACAAGACCCGCCGCGCGTTCATTTTAAAACCATTGACCAGGCCGAAGGCCCCGTCCGCGAAGGGCAGCGGTGGCTCGTCCGGGTCGGTGACCACCACCGCGCCCAGCAGGTGCAGCAGTTGGGTGGCGCGGGCCAGGTTCGGCGGCCAGGACTCGGTGGCCGCCAGCACGGGCGGGTACGCGCCCAGCCGCACGGCACCGGCGAGCACCTCTCCGCCGCCGGTCTGGATGTCCCTCGGTCGCCCGGCCCTCCAGCCAGGAGAAGTCCCAGCCGTTCCACGGACACGGACTCGGCCTCGGCCATCAGCTCTTCGAAGGTGCGCATCCCCGCATCGTCCCGGCGCCGACCCCGCCTGGCCACCTCATTTCGCCCCCGACACGTACCGCAGCACCGTCCCGACCCGCACCTCCACGCTCCCGGCCGCGATCAGCCCGCCTACCAGCTCCGCGCCGCCGCCGTCCGCCTCGAACGCGACCAGCACGCCCGGCTCCTCGCCGCACTGCCGCTCGACCGACTGCCGTTCCTCGGGCGTGGGCGCGCGGAACACCGGGTCCTGGAAGCACCCCGGGCAGCGGACGTACAGCGGGTCGGCGAAGACCAGCTCCAGGCCGTGGTGGTAACCGAGGTCGTACCCGGCGGCCAGACGCAGCTCGCCGGGGCGCCAGCTGTAGACGTCCCAGTCCCACCAGGAGCCCTCCGGCAGTTCGATCACTCCTGCCACCGCGCCCTGTCGTACGCCGCCTCCTCGATGCCCTGGTGGCGGACGGCCTCCAGCTCGGCGTCGGCGAGCAGTTCGGCGAACAGCGCGGGCGGACCGAAGACCTCGGTGGCGCTGAGGTCCCAGTTGGTGAGGACGAACCAGGAGCGGTCCGCGGGCCACCAGTGCGCGGGGAACTGACGACCCGCCGGGCGGGCGTCGTAGTGGGCCGTCGCCTCGTCCAGGCGGCCGCGATGGGCCGCCACCGGTTCCCCGACGTCCTCGATCGCCGCCGAGGCGAAGCAGCAGACCGTCCCTGGCCCGTCGGCGCTGTGCCGGGCCAGCACGTCCGCCAGCCGCGCCAGGCAGTCCCGGTCCGGCTCCCCGATCTGCGGGTACTCCACCTCGCCCGCCAACGGGACGCGCGAACGCGCCCGAGCCCGGCTTCGCGGACCGGTGCTGTTGGGTGCAGCCCGCCGACACGGGCTTCCTCCAGCTCGTCCTGATCGCCCGGGCGCCCTGACCGCCCCGCAGCCGGCCGGCTCCGGCTGACACCCGGCCCCACAGCGCCCCTGACCGGACGCGGCGGGACTGTTTCACGCCCACTGCTTTGCCAACCCATGTTACTTTTTACTCATGCGAGTAAATCCAAACGACGCGCCTCCGGCGGGTGGCCGGAGCTTCATCACCGACGCCCGGCGGGTCCAGATCGTCACCGCCGCGATCGAGACCGTCGCCGAACTCGGTTACGCCCGCGCCTCGTTCGCACAGATCGCCAAACGGGCCAAGCTCTCCAGCGTGCGGCTGATCTCGTACCACTTCGACGACAAGGAGGACCTCTTCCAGGCCCTCGTCGACACCGTCCAGGAGCAGGCGCGGGTCTTCATGCAGCCGCGCATCCGCGCCCACACCGAACCGGGCACGATGCTGGCCGCCTACATCGAGGCCAACCTGGAGTTCATGGCCGAGCGCCCGGTCGAGGTGCGGGCGCTGGCGGACGTCCTCAGCAACGCCCGCCGCGAGGACGGCACCCCGCTGGTCAGCACGGCCGGCTTCGACACCCCCGTCGCCCTACTGGTGCAGCATCTGCGGGACGGCCAACGCAGCGGCGCCTTCCGCCCGTTCGACGCCGAGGCGATGGCCACCGCGATCCGCGCCTCGATCGACGCGGCCGCCAACCGGCTCGCTGTCGGGACCGACTTCGACGCCCGCGCATACGGACGCGAACTGGTCACCCTCTTCGACCTCGCGACCAGGAACGAGGCCGTGTCATGACCGTCCATGCCGCTCCCCGCCGGACCACGGTCTTCTTACCGCTGCTGTTCGACCTCCTCCTGCCGCTCAGCCTCTACTACGGCCTGCGCCTCGCGGGCGTGGACCAGTGGTGGGCCCTGCTCTGGTCGGCCGCGATGCCGGCAGCCACCGTCGTCGTCCGACTGGTCCGCACTCGCCGGGTCGACTTCCTCGCGCTGCTGATCCTCAGCGTGATCGGGCTCGGGCTGGTCCTCTCGGTACTCACCGGCGACCCGCGGACGCTGCTGATCCGCGAGGCCTGGACCGGCATGCTCGGCGGACTGATCGGCGTCTGGCTGCTCGCCTCGGTCGGCTACGGGCGCCCGGCGCTGATGGTCGTCTTCCGCTCGTTCGTGCAGCTCAAGGCCGGTAACGACGGGCTGCGCGCCTGGGAGGACCGCTGGGACCAGGAGGCCGCCTTCCGCCACGGTCTGCGGGTGCTCACCGTGGTCTGGGGCGCGGCCAGTCTGCTCAACGCCCTCGCCCAACTCGCCTTCGCCTACCTGCTGCCGGTCGACGCCGCCCCGGCGGCCATGCAGGCCTGCTGGCCGGTCATCGCGGTACCGCTGTTCCTCTTCCACCTCGCGTACACCAAGCGCCACGGCCTGCGGGCCTGACCGGAACGGACCTCCCTTGACCACCATTGCCGCTGATCGCTTACTACTCCTCCCCGAACCCGACCTCGACTTCCAGCCCCGCCACCGCCTCCACGACGCGCGCTGCGCCGTCCTCCTCCGCCATGGCGCGGGACGCCGCCTCCGCCCGCGCTCGCAGGGCCCCGCCCGCCACGGCCTGGCGGATGGCGTCAGCCAGGCCGGCGGCAGTCAGCTCGGCGTACGGTATCCGGCCGGTGCCCGCGCCCAGCCGGGTGAGCCGATCGGCCCAGAAGGGCTGGTCGGCCGTCACCGGGACCGGGACGCTCGGGACACCCGCCCGGAGCACCGCAGCCGAAGTACCGGCACCGCCGTGGTGCACCACCGCGGCCATGCGGGGGAAGAGCTGCGAGTGCGGGATCTCGCCGACCGTCAGGACGTCGTCCCCGTCGGCCGCGATCCCGGCCCAGCCCGACTGCAGGACACCGCGAACCCCCGCACGCCGCAGCGCGTCGACCGCGAGGGCGCCCAGGCGCTCACCCTGCCCCGCCGCCATGCTGCCGAAGCCGATGAACACCGGCGGCGGCCCGGCCCGCAGGAAGTCCTCGACCTCCGCCGGAAGACGGTAGTCCGCCGCGACGTACGGCCACCAGTTGCCGACCACCTGCAAGCCCTCCCGCCAGTCCGCCGGGCGCGGCACCAGCGTGGGGCTGAACCCGTGCAGGACCGGCCAGTTCACCCGTTCCACGGCCCGCCGTCGGGCCGTCTGGGAGCACGCCGGCAGTCCCAGCCGCGCCCGCAGCCGCCGCGCGGCCCCCGCGTGCAGCCGGTCCACCACGTGCTGGCCGAGCGCCCCCGCCACCCGGTTGCCCCAGCGGCCCAACGATCGCGGCGCCCCCACGACCGGCGGGAACTCCCCGGTCGGCAGGGTGGGTTGGAGGTAGACCCCGAGGCTCGGTACGTTCATCGCCTCGGCCAGGTGCCAGCCGAGCGGGGCGGTGGTCGTCGCGAGCAGGAGCAGATCGGCGCCGGGTGCGGCCGCGTCGGCGAGCCCGTCACCGAGCCGGTCGATGAACGCGGCGGCCCGTGCCAGCGACACCGAGCGCCTCTCCTCCACCCCGGACGGGATCCCGCGCGGATCGACCGCCAGCGGACGGAACTCAAGTCCACAGCCGCTCACCAGCTCGCCGAAGGTCTCCGGCGCCGCCAGGGCGACCTCGTGCCCCGCCTCCCGCAGCCGGGCACCGAGCCCGGTGTACGGGGCGACGTCACCGTACGAGCCGGCGGCCATGAGCAGGATCCTCATCGCGCCACCTCCCCGCCGGTCGAGCTCTGCCGCTCGGCGTTGGCACCGATGGCGCTGCGGAGGTACCCGGCCAAGCCCGGCCGCTGCTCGGCCGGGGGAACGACGAGGGCGAAGGCGCGGGCGTCCGCCTCGTAGTCGTCGGCGATCCGGCAGTGCATCTCGGGCGGGCAGGGCGTGAACCAGCGGGTGATGTGCTGCCGGTGCTCCTCCGCGAGGTCCAGCACCTCCGAGTGGTCGGCGGCCCGCCCCTCGTCGAAGGCGGCGAGCAGCCGCCCCCGCCACACCGCGGCCTCGGCCATCAGCTGTCGCCAGTCCTCCTTCGTATGGGCGGCGGCGCGTGCCATCGATTCCTGGTGGCCCTCCCGCTCGCCCCACTTGAGGTGGGCATCGGCGGCGTAACTGAGGTCGAAGACGACATCGCCGAAGACCTCGAACCGTTCCTCGGGGCTGAGCTCGATCCCGGTGCGCTGAACCTCGATCGCCCGCTCGGCGACGTCCACCAGCTTCTGCAGCCGCGCGATCTGCTCGGTGAGGGCGTCACGCCGGGCGAGCAGGTGATCGAGCGCGGTGGCCTGCGGGTCCGCCAGGATGTCGGCGATCTCCTCGAGCGGGAAGCCGAGTTCCCGGTAGAAGAGGACCTGCTGCAGCCGGGCGAGGTCCGCCGCGTTGTAGAGCCGGTAGCCGGCCGGGCTGCGTTCGCTGGGCGACAGCAGCCCGGACCGGTCGTAGTAGTGCAGGGTCCGCACCGTGACCCCGGCGAATCCGGAGACCTGTCCGACCGACCAGCTCATGCTTCCCTCCCGTGCATCCGTGCATCCGTGCATCCATGTGTCCCGTGCGGCTGTGTGCCCCGCCGTGCCCCACGGTGCGGCCTGACGTTGGGTAAGGGTCAACACTCGCAGCCCGCCGGCCTGCGCCGGGCGCCGGAAGCCGGGGCCGGTCAGGTCTCGCGCTGCGGGTGGTGAGCGGTCTCGAACACCGATCGGCCGAATGGCCCAGTGGCCCCCACTATCAGGTAAGTCCCGGAGAGCTGACCCGATCGGCAGGGGCTGCGGTGATACGGTCACTGCCCGTGACAGAGCAGCTTCCGGCGTTCCCATACCACCCCGACCCCGTGGCCACCGGCGCCATCGTCCGTTCCGACGCGGAGTGCAGCTGCTGCCATCGAGCCCGCGGCTACATCTACGCCGGCCCCGTCTACGCAGCCGAGAAACCTCCGGCATCGGCTCTGCCCGTGGTGCATCGCGGATGGAAGCGCGGCCGACCGCTTCGAGGCCCTGTTCACAGACGTAGTCGACGACGTCCCAATGGATCGGCTGTTCGCGATCACGCAACGCACGCCAGGATTCAGCGGCTGGCAGCAGGAGCGCTGGCTGATCCACTGCGAAGACGGCGCCGCCTTCCTGGGCCCCGTCGGAGCTGCCGAGCTTGCCGCCTACCCGGATGCATCGGCATCACTTCGACAAGAACTTGCGTCCTGGCCGAAGCCGCAGGCCGAGCAGTATCTCAACGCGTTGACCAGGAACGGCCAACCGACCGCCTACCTCTTCCAGTGCCGGGCCTGCGGCACCCACCTCGCGTACGCAGACGCCACGTAGGCCGGCTCCGGGCGAGAGGTCAGAGAACAAGCTGAGCGAACGTCGGATGACCTCCCGTTCACCTGCTGTCAGAACGGCAAGTCACTCTGGCTGCCACGTTCAGCCCGAGGATCGCATTGACTGCCGCCACTGCCGGTCGGACCAACGGGGCGAGTTCTGAGCATGGTGACGAGCCCACTCCCGACGACTACGTCGCCACCGCCACCGCGCCGGCGCCGTGCTCGCCGCTCTCCTCGCCCGGCGCGGCCTGCGCCGGGGGCTGGTCACCGACGCCAACCCGCGCGCGCTCGTCTGCGCCCGCGACAACGCCCAGCACCTCGGTCTCGCCGACCGCGTCGAGACCGCCGGCACCGCCCTCTACCCGCCCGGCGACCAGCGAGCCGCCCTGATCGTCTGCAATCCGCCGTGGCTGCCCGCTCGGCCCTCCTCCTCCCTCGTCCAGGGCGTCTACGACCAGGACAGCCGAATGCTGCACGGTTTCCTGGGCTCCCTGGCCGACCGGCTGCTCCCGGGCGGTGAGGGCTGGCTGGTCCTCTCCGACCTCGCCGAGCACCTCGGCCTGCGCACCCGCACCGAGCTGCTCACCGCCATCGCCGGGGCCGGTCTGCGGGTCTCCGGCCGCCTCGACACCGTCCCGCGCCACCCCCGGGCCATCGCCCCCGACCGGTCCAGCGGCGGCGCAGGCCTGGTGACCGGTCGGATCACCGGTATCGCGGCCGACAGCGACGGCTACGTCTACGTCTACGTCTACGTCTACGTCTACGCGGGCGACGCCGACGGTGGTGTGTTCCGTTCCCGCAATCGTCGTTGCCTGGTGAGCACGAGTGCGGTCCTCCCCTGTGGCCGGCCGCGCGGTCGCACGGCCCCGGCAAAACAGGGGGTAAGCCTGTCCGGTCGGCCCGACTTGGGGAAGATCCATTCGGTAGGAAGCGGTTAAGAGCATTTGCCGTTTCGAACAGTTGGAATTCACCGAATGCCCTCGCGCATCAGCGCAGCTGACGACTGTTCACCTCGCGTACAGCCTCCGCCAGAGCGCCCGCGACGAGATGACCGGGTCGAAGGCTCCCGGCCGGTCCCGGGTGATCGGGTAGCAGGCGATCCCGATCAGCACCGCGCTCAGGTGCCCGATGCCGGTGTAGTCCCGGCTCTGGTACACGCCAACGCCGTAGACGATGAGCACCCCGACCACGTACAGGTACCGCCAGGGCCGCACGATCAGATAGGTGAGCACCCCGACCACGCCGGCGAGCGCATAGCTGACGCCGTAGTCGAGCGTGTAGACGGCCTTCGGCGCGGCGAGGCCCCGGTGGATCGCCCACCCGAGGACACCCTCGCTGAGGTAGGTGGCGCCGACGTGCGCCAGCATCGCCACCGAGATCCACCGCAGCGTGCCGAGCCAGCGCTCGGCGGGCACGTGGAAGATGTTGTAGAGCGCGAAGTAGCTCGGCCAGCCACCGCCCGCGATCCACAGCGTGCTGGTCGCCAGCACCCGGACCGGCGAGACCTGCAAGTGGTGCAGGTTGGTCGAGCGCCGCTCCAGGATGCGGTCGGCGGTCGCGGTGTCGACGTGCCGGATCACCTGGGTGGTGATCAGCAGGATCGCCAGCCAGATGTAGGTGCCCGGAGCCCGCCGGACATAGGCCCACACCGCTCGGGCCGCGCGAGCCCACCAGCGCCGCCGGTGCGCCTCGGGCACCTCAGTGGTGCTGCCGGTCATCGGGGCCTCCTCGACGGTCCCTCCCCACCCTCGCCCGCCTCCGCCGCCGCCCGCCGCCGCGGCGACCCGTTCGGGTGATCCGATCCGACCCCTGTCGCCCCTCGCCGCCGGCACGGTCGACACGGCCACTGCCCTCGACTGGCGTAGTCTGGGCCTCCGGCCTGCCGTAGAGCTGCCGGTATCTGAGAAACCACACAGCAAGGGCTCCAGGCACGATGAGGGACCGCCTCGGGACGACGAGACCGACCGCCACCGCCCGGCACCCGGCGCTCAGAACCGCCCTCCGCCTGCGGCTCACCACGATCTACGTCATCCTGCTTACCGTCACCGCCTCCTGGCTCGCCAACCAGAGCCACACCGAGCGCGCCCGGTTCGTCCGGCACAACAGCAGCAACGTCCACCACATGGAGGTCGGCAAGTGGTGGACGATGTTCACCAGCGGCCTGGTGGTCGACGGGGTCCCGGCCTGGGCGGGCATCGCCGCGGTCGCCGTCGTCCTGGGTCTGGCCGAGTGGCGCTGGGGCCCGGCTCGTGCGATCGCGGTCTTCGCGTTCGGGCACCTGGGCGCCACTCTGCTGACCGAGGGCGCCATGTGGATCATGCTGACCGCCCGGATCCCCGGCGCGCTCTCCCGAGCCCGGGACGTCGGGATCAGCTACGGACTCGTCGCCACCGTCGCCTGTCTGCTCGCCCTGGGCCCGCGCCCGCTGCGCCGGTACGGCCTGCCGGCCCTCGCCGTGGCGCTGGCCACCGCCTGGACGGTGAACCAGCAGCTGGCCGACGCCGGACACCTGGTCGCCCTCGGGCTCGGCGTCCTCGCCTCCCGCACCGCGTGGGTTCGCACCCGCGCCTCCCTGCCGGGCGATAGCGGATCCGGGAGAGACCCCGACCGCGAACCAGCGCACGACAGCGGCTGCGCCCGCTGACGTCCCCTCCACCCCGACCACGACGGGCCGGACTCTCCCGCTCTTGGGAGTCCGGCCCGTGCCCGTATCGCCACGCCCCCTCCCCACACATCCGCCGAGTTGGCCCCGGCCACCCCGGCCCATCACCCCGTCCGCCCCGTCCGCCCCGTCCGCCCCGTCCGCCCCGAAAAAATCCAGCCGATCCCCCAACCCACCCCCAACCGCCCTTTCGATCCCGTTGCCACCCCAACCACCCTTCCTCTCAGCCGAGTTGACTCGATCCACAGCCGACGGAGAGCGGCACCGCGAACCGCCACCCCAACCGACGCCTCCGTATTCTCTTGCGCTACTCTGCAAACCTATGCCAGAGTGCGGGCATCGGATCGAATACGCCGAATCCCCTCACACGTCGCTAAATCAGGAGCCCGCGCCGCGCGGGTGGGTCAAGGGTGCATGCATGTCGAAGGTCTTGAGCAAGCTGCCGGTCGGTGAACGGATCGGCATCGCATTCTCGGGCGGGTTGGACACCTCCGTCGCGGTCGCGTGGATGCGCGAGCACGGCGCCGTCCCCTACGCCTACACGGCCGACATCGGCCAGTACGACGAGCCCAACCTCACCGACGTCCCGGCCCGCGGCCGCGCGTACGGCGCCGAGCAGGCCCGACTGGTCGACTGCCGGGCCGCGCTGGTCGAGGAGGGCCTCGCCGCCCTCGCCTGCGGCGCCTTCCACATCCGCTCCGCCGGGCAGACGTACTTCAACACCACCCCGCTCGGCCGCGCCGTGACCGGCACCCTGCTGGTGCGCGCCATGCAGCAGGACGGGGTGTCCATCTGGGGCGACGGCTCCACCTACAAGGGCAACGACATCGAGCGGTTCTACCGCTACGGTCTGCTGGCCAACCCCAACCTGCGGATCTACAAGCCGTGGCTGGACCAGGCCTTCGTCACCGAGCTCGGTGGCCGCAAGGAGATGTCCGAGTGGCTCGCCGAGCGCGACCTGCCGTACCGGGACTCCGCCGAGAAGGCCTACTCCACCGACGCCAACATCTGGGGCGCCACCCACGAGGCCAAGCGGCTCGAGTACCTGGACGCCTCGATGGAGATCGTCGCCCCGATCATGGGCGTCGCCTTCTGGGACCCGGCCGTGGAGATCCAGACGGAGGACGTCACCGTCGACTTCGAGTTCGGCCGCCCGGTCCGGATCAACGGCCGTGAGTTCGGCACCGCCGTCGAGCTGGTGCACGAGGCCAACGTCATCGGCGGACGGCACGGTCTGGGCATGTCGGACCAGATCGAGAACCGCATCATCGAGGCCAAGAGCCGCGGCATCTACGAGGCCCCGGGCATGGCGCTGCTGCACACCGCCTACGAACGCCTCCTGAACGCGATCCACAACGAGGACACCCTCGCCACCTACCACACCCAGGGCCGCCGGCTCGGCCGGCTGCTGTACGAGGGCCGCTGGTTCGACCCGCAGGCGCTCATGCTGCGCGACAGCCTGCAGAAGTGGGTCGGCCAGGCCGTCACCGGCAGCGTCACGCTGCGACTGCGGCGCGGCCAGGACTACTCGGTGATCGACACCCAGGGCCCGAACTTCAGCTACCACCCCGAGAAGCTGTCGATGGAGCGCAGCGTCGACGCCGCGTTCGTCCCGGACGACCGGATCGGCCAGCTGACCATGCGCAACCTGGACATCGCCGACTCCCGCAGCAAGCTGGAGCAGTACGCGGGCCACGGCCAGCTGGCGCCGTGGAGCGGTCTGATCGGCGAGCTCGCCCCGGGTGGCGCGGCGCCGATCGCCGCCGGCACCGGTGACGAGGCGGAGTCCACCGCGCTCGACCACGCGGCGATCGAGTCCGGCACCGACTGACCCAGTCGCGTGACCCGGCCGACGGAGTCAGGCGACTGACGTCGAGGGGCGCACCCGGCGCAGGGCCGTCGCACCACATCGGTGCGGCGGCCCTGCGCCGTTCCCCTCACCTCACCCGAACGGCCGAACCGGCCGTGCGCACCGCCCCCGGCGGTAGCTGAATGGCGGACGGCACCCGGTGACGGGAAGGCAGGTCCGGGGATGGGTGAGGCGATCGGCCCGATGCTGGCCTCGGCGGTGGCGGTCGCGCTCAGCCCGCTGCCGCTGATCGCCGTGCTCCTGATCCTTGCCTCGCCCCGCGGCCGAACCAACGGGCTCGCCTTCACCGCCGGCTGGGGGCTCGGCCTGGCGGCGGTCGTGGCAGCGGTCCTGGCCGCGGGCAGCGCGCTGAGCCCGGACAGCGGCAGGCCGACCTGGTCGTCCTGGCTGAAGCTCGCCCTCGGCGCCATGCTCCTCCTGCTGGCCGCCAAGCAGTGGCGCGACCGGCCGAGACCGGGGCATGTCACCGCGCCGCCGACCTGGTTGCTGGGGATCGACCGCCTCACTCCCGCCCGGTCCGCCAGCCTCGCCGTGGCCCTGGTGGTGGCCCGCCCGAAGACCCTGCTCCCGGCGGTCGGCGGCGCCGCGTCCATCGCCGCCAGTCCGACCGGCGCGGGGGCCAAGGCACTGGCCGCCGCCCTGATGGTTCTGCTGGGCTCGCTGGGCACCCTGCTGCCGCTCGCGGTCCACCGGTTCGGCAACGACCGCTCGATCCGCACCCTCGGCGAGTGGCGCGCCTGGACGGCCGCGCACAACGCGGCGATCATGACCGCCGTCCCATTGGTTCTCGGCGCCGCCTACCTGGGCGACGCCCTCACCGGGCTCGCCTGAACCGCTGAACCCGAACCTGCAGAACCGGAACCCGCGCACCCGGAGCGCCGCCCGCGTGGCCCCGCGCCGCAACGGCCCCGGCGCCCTCACCGGATCCGCACCACCCCCCGCCCCCGCACCGTCCGCACGGCCAGCCGCCCGCCGTCGGCGCCCGCGTCGCAGCGGGCACTCGCCCCTGCCCCGACCGCGTCCCGCAGCGTCAGCAGGATCTCCCCGTCGTACCGCTCCGCCAGCCGCCGCGCGAGCTCGGCCGCGCTGCTCGGCCGGGCCTCCGGGGCCAGCTCCGGCAGCCGTCCGGGGCCGCTGAGGTCCTCGGCCTCGGCTGCCCAGCGCGCCGCGTCGCCCCGCTCGCCCTCGGCGGCGTAGTGCACGGCCAGACAGTGGACGGCCAACTGGTCACCGTATTGGACGGCGATCCGCCACCAGAAGACCCCGTCCGCCGTCCGACCCATGCCGTAGAGCAGGCAGCCGAGCGTGCGCAGAGCGGTCTTCTCGGCGAGTTCGAGGTCCAGGGCCAGTTCCGCCGGTTCCACCGCGCCCGCGACGCCCGCGCACAGGTAGCGCAGGTCGCGCCGCAGCTCGGATCGGCCCCCGGCCCAGGGGTGCTCCCCCGAGACCGGGACGTTCGGCGGCCGGGCGGCGGCGGGCGGACGGGCGGGGCGCTCCCGCGCGGTCGGGGCGGACCGGCGGGCGGCTGCCAGCCGCTCGGCCAGTCGGCGGGTGAACGCCACCGGGTCGTGCTCGCGGAACTCCCGGTCCAGCTCGGCAGCGTGCGCGCGCAGCAGCTCGGTGATCCTCATGTCGCCTGCTCGTCGTCCGGGTGCTCCAGCAAGTACTCCAGGTGGCGCCGCCCGAGGCTGTAGTAGGTGCGGGCGGTGGTGTGCGCGATGCCGAGCGCCCGGCCGATGTCGTGGTAGGACAGGCCCGCCTGACGCAGCCGGACCACGTCGGCCTGTACGGGCGCGGCGCGCGCGAGCTCCTCCATCGCCCAGTCCAGGGCGTCCAGTTCGGCGAGCTCCTCCAGCTCGTCCTGGCTGGTGTCCGGGCGCCGCTGGGCGATCACCCGTAGCCGCTTGCGCTCGGTGCGGCGGCGCTCGCGCATGACGTCGATCACCGCATCCTTGACGATCTTGAAGGCGAAGGCCTGCGGGTCCTCACTGGCCAGGGCTCGGCGCCAGTTCCGGTAGAGCGTGGTGCCGGCGTTCTGCACGGCGTCCTGGGCGTCCTCGCGGTGGCGCAGCCGCTGCTGGGCGTAGCGGAGGTAGCCGGAGTTCTCGCGGGTGAAGAAGGCCTCGAAGTCAGTCGGCAGGTCGTCGAGCGGGTCCGCCCGCAGGCTCCGCTCCTCGCCCGGCCCGAGCGTGTTCACACGCGCCCCCTCATTCCTGGGTCAGCTGGCCGGCCCACCGGGTGGCACGCCGACGGCCCCTTCGGGGGCTCGTGCTGTAACCGTCCGGGAGGCCCGTGTTGTTGACCGGATCGGGCGGACAATTGGCGAATGTTTCCGTTCACTTTCGAACGCTGCCGCTGACCTGCCCATTCGAGCGTTCGGGCGGCCACCCGACGCCAGCAACATGACCCAGATCACACCTTGATGAAGCGGGGCTTGACAAAGCCCGCCAGCAACCCCGCACCACGACTCCGCGCCACCAAGAGCGCCACCGACACCGCCACCGCCAGCGGCAACGCCCCCGCCCCCGGGACTTACGGCGCGGGCTCCACCGCCGCCGAGTCCAGCGCGCCGGTCACCCGCTCCAGCAGCTCGCGCAGCGCGGCCAGATCCTCGACCGGCAGCCCGGTCGCCGCGAGCAGTCGGCGCGGCACCTGCCCGGCCTGCTCGCGCAGCGCCGACCCCTCGGAGGTGAGACCGACGGTGACGGACCGCTCGTCCTCCGGGCTGCGCTCACGCCGCACCAGCCCGGCCGACTCGAGCCGTTTGAGCAGCGGGGAGAGCGTTCCGGAGTCGAGCCGCAGGCGCTCGCCGATCCGCTTGACGGGAAGGTCGCCGTCCTCCCACAGCACCAGCATCACCAGGTACTGCGGGTAGGTGAGCCCGAGGTCCCGGAGCAGGACCCGGTAGACGCCACCGAAGGCGCGCGAGGCGGCATTGAGCGAGAAGCAGATCTGCTGGTCGAGACGGAGCAGTTCCTCGTCCGCCATGCCCGGGAGCGTGGTCATGACCCCATGATACCGATCACACGCACACCATTTAGTTGTGCGCAATTGAATTGCGTGCTCTACTTATTGAGCAGACAGCGGGCCGTCGGGAATCCACCGGAGCGGCACACCCGTGCACGGCGATCCACGACCCGCACGCCGCGAGACGAGCAGCAACACGAAGGGACTACCACCATGGACGCGCTCTACACCGCCGCCGCCACCGCCAACGGCCGCGAGGGCCGCGCCGTCAGCTCGGACGGCCAGCTCGACCTCGCCCTCGCGATGCCGCCCGCGCTCGGCGGCAGCGGCCAGGGCACCAACCCCGAACAGCTCTTCGCGGCCGGCTACGCCGCCTGCTTCGCCAGCGCCCTCGGCCTGGTCGGCCGCCAGGCCCGGGTGGACACCAGCGAGGCCTCGGTGACCGCCGAGGTGTCCATCGGCAAGGACGGTGCGGGATTCGGCCTCTCCGTCGTGCTGCGCGTCGAGCTGCCCGACTCCCTCGCGGGCGAGACCGGCCAGCTGCTGGTCAAGCAGGCGCACGAGGTCTGCCCGTACTCCCGCGCCACCCGGGGCAACATCCCGGTCGAGCTGGTCGTCGAATAAGTCGAATGCGTCGAATGAGTCGAGTCAGACGCATCGGTAAAGCCGGGTACGCCAGGTGAGCCGACCGAGCACCGACGCCCAGTAGCAAAACACCGAGGCCCGCCGCACACGTGGCGGGTCTCAGCACGCACTCCGCGCCCCCGGTCAGCCGCCGCCCGGCCCGTCTGCCGATCGCAGCGTCTCCAGTCGGTGGCGATACTCCTCCGCGTCGATCTCACCCCGCGCGAACCGCTCCGCGAGCAGCTGCTCCGGGTTCGGGCCGTGCGCCCAACCGCCCGGCCCCGGCCCGGCGGCGCCCGCAGCCGCGGGGCCGCGCGGAACCGGCTGCCGCGAGCGGGAGATGTACCGGAACAGGGCGACGGCCAGGAGCACCAGCAGCGCCAGGATCAACAGCGCGCCGATCGTCATCGCCGCGATGCCCCAACCACCCGGTCCGTGGCCGGGCCCGTACCCGCGCCAATGCCAGTGCCTCATCGAGACCTCCTCCTCCGGCCCGTCGGGGCCCGCAGAGGTGACCGGCGCCGCACCGCCCGAGGTGCCGGGCCGCCGGAGGTGCCGTCGCACCGGGAAGCAGCGCCACAAAGGAAACAGGACCGCCCGGGTGATGAGCGCCCTACCACCATCGTGCGCCCCGACCGGTCAAACCGCTGTGAAGAAAGGCTGAGAACACCCTACGGCGCTCGCACCCCCGACCCCCGGGGTAGCGTTGCCGCCCATGAGCCACCACCCGTCGGACGACCACCGCTCCCCCGAGCAGCTCGTCGCCGCCGGGACGCTCCGCCGCCACGCCGACCACGGCCCCCACCAGGCGCTCGGACGCTCCCCGATAGCGTACGTGTCCATCTCGCTCTGGACCGAACTCACCGCCCTCGCCATCACCCCCGCCGCCGCCGAGGCCACCGCCACCGCCCTGCTGCGCGCCATCGCCGACCGGGCCGTGGACGCGGCGCTCGCCCCGGGCAACGAGCGCGCCCCGCGCGACGACCTGTACGTGACCGACCCCGCGCACATCGGCCCGCGCCGCCGGGCGGTCTGGTTCCAGCGCTCCGGCCCGGGCGGCCCGATCACCGCATCGTTCGCACCGTGAAACCGACGAGCGCCGAGAAATCCCCAGACCGACGGGTCAGCGCTCGACCTGCAGGCCGCGGCAGACCCAGCTGAGCCGGCTCGGCCCGTCGAGGGGCCGGTCATGGTGGGTCCCGTCCGCCACCGACAGGTTGACGATCAGGTAGGCGTGCCAGCCGGTCCCCACGCCGCGCAGGTCCGCGTGGACCAGCTCGTCCTCGACGTACCAGTCCACCGGGTGCGCGCCGATCAGCCGACCGACGCGGTAGCACCCCCGGCCCGGAGCCGGTCGGTCACCGAGACCACCCCGTCCACCGAGCGGCACAGGTTCAGCACGACCGGCACCAGGTGCGCTTCGGGAACGGTGCCGCTGAGCACCACCCGACCCTGGTCGACCTCCACCCCGATCTCCGCCGGGCTCACCCCGTCGATCCGGCCGAGCACCTCCTCGACGATCTCCCGCCGGATCACCCGGTCCTCGCGCAGGAAGACCCGCAGCAGGTCGCCGCGGCTCACCATGCCGATGACCCGGCCCTCCTCGTCCAGCACCGGCAACCGCTTCAGCCCGTGCCGGCTCATCAGCCGGGCCGCCGCGACCACGCTGCTGTCGGGCGTGGTGCAGACCGGCTGCGCCGTCATCAGGTAGGCCGCCGTGATCTCGCCGCCCGGCCCGGCCTTCGCCGATTCGGGCGCGGGCAGCAGACTGCCCGGATCCTCCTGCGCGGCCAGGGTGCGCAGCAGATCGGCCTCCGAGACCACGCCGAGCGGCCGCCCCTCCGGGTCGACCACCGGCACGCCCGTGATGTCGTAGTCGGTCAGCAGCGCGACGATCTCCCGGAAACCGGTCTCGGGCGCGACCCGGACCACGGGGCTGGTCATCACGGATTCGACGGTGGCATGCCGCACGCCGGTTCACCTCGTCCAACGGTGCTGGTCGGACCGGGCGCGGATCGTCCCGGCCGGTACCCGCAGCATGGCCCCGAACGGCGTAGATCGCCAGGGGCCAAGGGGCTGAACGGGTGGGACCAATGGCCCTGACCAGCGAACACGGAGCCGACGGGCCGGAGCGAGCCGCCCCGGGGCGCGCCGCTGCCACGGACGGCGCAACCATCACGTGATCGACTCGCTGGACCGTCCACCGCGACAGCACGCACGCCTCCGGGAGGGCCCGTTGGCAGAGAGCGCGGCATCGACGGCCCAGGGCACCGCGGCGCGCCGGTGGCGGTCCGGGCCGGGCGTGCAGCCGGTTCGAGCAGGACACCGTGGCCCGGACGTGGCGACACCCCCGGCAGAGGACGGCGCACCTGCTCGCGGCGGGCAGCCGCCGGGTCACCCGGCTCACCGCCAAGGGCCCGGACTGGTCGGCCGACCGCCCCCGCCACGGACCGTACCGCGGCCCTCGAACGCCCCGCCCGGGCGACCGTCCAGGTCGAGGCGCTCCTCGACACCGGCGGCCGGATCAGCCCGCCGCACTGACCCGGTCGGCCAACGCCTGCCCGTAGTCCGGCAGGTCGACGCTCGACACCTGCTTGCCCAGCTCCAGCATCTTGTCCAGCGCCCACCGCCGGTTCAGCACGGCGTTGCGCAACCGCAGTCCGGTCACGGTGCGCGGCGCCAGGAACGGGCCGGTCCGGTCCCCGCCCTTCTGGCAGCCCTGGGCGTAGTCGCGCAGCAGCCGCTCGTACCGGGCGAAGGCGGCGCGGTGGTCGCCGCGGGCCAGGGTCAGTTCGCCCGCCAGGACGTACGCGGCCACCACGGCCGTCCCGGTGCCCATGCCACCGATGGTGGCGCCGCAGGCGGCGTCGCCGAGCAGGGCGGTCCGGCCGGTGGACCAGGTCGGGACGTCGGCGCGGCTGATCGAGTCGAAGTACAGCTCGGGCGCGGCGTCCAGGCTCGCCAACAACTGCGGCACCCGCCAGCCGAGGCCCGCGAAGGCGTCCCGGATCAGCGCCTTCTGCCGCTCCGGGTCGTGGCGGTCATAGCGCAGTTCGGGCGAGGCGAACAGGCAGAAGGCCCCGGCCCGGGCGGGGTCGCGGTGGTCGGCCCCGACGGACATCAGCCGACCCGGCACGTTGAGGCCCACCCCGCCGGCCGGCAGGCCGCCGCTGTTCGGCAGCTGCCAGGTGGCCGCGTAGTAGCCGAGGTGGCGGACGAACCGCTGCTCGGGGCCGAAGGCGAGCCGCCGGACGTTGGAGTGCAGCCCGTCGGCGCCGATCACCAGGTCGAACTCACGGGGTGCGCCGTGCCGGAAGGCGACCCGGACGCCACGCGCGGTCTCCTCCAGGGCCGTGATCGAGTCGCCGAAGAGGTACTCGGCGCGGGCGCTGCTGTGCCGGTGGAGCAGCTGGGCCAGTTCACCGCGCGGGACCTCCAGCTCGCCGCCGGCGAATTCGGCGGGCAGGTGCAGCAGTTGCCGTCCGTCCTGGTTCACGAAGGTGATCGGGCTGCCGCCGGTGTCGAGCGCGCGCAGTTCCTCCAGGACGCCCATCCGTTCCAGCACGGTCAGGTGGGTGCGGCCCCGGAAGTCGACGTTCTGGCCGCCGCCGCGCAGCGCCGGGGCGAGTTCGACCACCGTCACCTCGAAGCCGTACCGGCTCAGCCAGTGGGCCAGCGCCGGACCGGCGATGCTCGCGCCCGAGATCAGCACCTTGGTGCGACGGGAACCGCGCGGGGAACCGCTCCAGGCGCCGTGCGCAAAGCCGCTCATGGAAACCACTTCCGTCCGAGGGTCGACGCTCGGGAACCCGGCGTCGAGAGTCGAGTAACTGTGTCTCGCGGACACTGTTCATTGCTGTGTACGGTAGACACAGTTGACGGGGACGGGCAACCCCCAGGACGGGAGCGGACGATGGTCGAGGCGGCGAACGACACGGTGCGGCTGCTCTGGGGCCCGTCGGCCAAACCGACCCGAGGCCCGAAGCCGGCCCTCAGCCTGGAGCGGATCGCCGCCGCCGGCGTCGAGGTGGCGGACGCGGAGGGGCTCGGCGCGGTCTCCATGCAGAAGGTGGCCGCGCTGCTCGACTTCACCAAGATGTCGCTCTACCGCTACGTCCCAGGCAAGGCCGAACTCATCGCCTTGATGGTCGAGTCGGCCGTCGAGGAGCCGCCGACGCCGGCCGAGGGCGCCCACTGGCGGGAACAACTCACCGCCTGGGCCCACCACTTGGCCGCATCTTTCATCCGACACCCGTGGCTGCTGGACGCCACCGTCGGCCCCCGGGTGCCGGGTCCGAAAGAACTCGCCTGGCTGGAGCGTGTGGTGGCCGCCCTCGACGGCCACGGGCTGACCGGCGCCGAGCGGATGGACGCCGCCGTGCTGCTCGCCGGGCACGTGCGCGGCATCGCCGAGCAGGCCCGCGCGGTCGGCCCGAACGGCTCCCCCGAGGCCGAACTCCTCGCCGCCCTCGGCACCGTGGTGCACCGGCACGCCGACCGCTACCCCGCCCTGGCCGCCGCCATGGCCGAGCCGGGCGGGCAAGACCAAGCCCTGGACTTCGGCCTGGACCGCATCCTGGACGGCCTGGCCGCCCTGATCGGCCGCCGGACGGAGCCCCGACGGTCGCGATAACCCATCGATCGACACCCCCGGGGCAGCTAGCATCGCGCCCCATGGCGATGTTCGTACACCTGACCGCCGCGGCGAACGCGCCACGCATCCGCCGCGCCGGAATCCGGGCCGACAGCCGGGGCCAGGGCGGTGTGCGCGGGGTGTACTGCTTCCCGGTGCTGCCCTCGTACACGCTCACCCACCAGTGGCTGCGCGAACTGGCCCGGTTCGGCCCGAAGGGGTCGCTGGTCGCGGTGCACGTCCGGCTGGACGACACCCAGCAGGTGCTGGTCGGGCACTACCGGGACCGCGCCGAGGAGGCCCAGAAGTGGGTCTCGGCCGCCGAGGCGGTCGCGAGGATCGGCACGCTCGCGGACCCGCGCGGCTGGGAGGTGGTCGTACCGCGCGCGCTCCGCCCCCGCGAGGTGCACCGGATCCGCGCCGTACCGCAGGTCGCGGGCTGGCGCTACCTCCCGGGCGCCCACGGCACCCGCCCCTGCACCTGCGCGGGCTGCCGCCTGCGCGGCGGCTACGGCGACCGGCGGATGCGCGAACGCCGCCCGCACCCACTGGACGGCCCGCCGCCGCCCGTCCCCGTCCTGCTCGCCCGGATCGAGGCGGCCGGCGACCCGGGCGATCCGGCCGAGCTGCGCGCCACCCTGCACTGGTTCGGCCTGCGCCGCCGGGGCCCGGTGGACCTCCTCGCCCGGCTGGCCGACCACCCGGACCCGGGCGTGCGCGAGGAGCTGGTCTGGGCCGTCTGCGGCTGGTCCACCCCGGGCGTCGCCGAGCTGCTGGACGGCCTCGCCGAGGACCCGCGCCCGGAGGTCCGCGAGGCCGTCGCGGCGGTCCGGGAACCCTGAGGCCCCGCGGACCGCTGCGAGCCGCCGCTGTCGGAAGCCGTCAGGAGACGCGCTTCAGCTGCCAGGAGTTGTTGTTGAAGCTCGGTACGGAGGAGTACTGGCAGCCGGAGCCGTAGAAGCTGCTGACGATCGTCCAGCCGGCCGGCGGCCAGGTGGACGCGCAGGCGTTGACCACGGTGCCGACCGGGTAGCCGGTGAGCTGCATGATCTTCTTGGTGTTCGGGTTGAACCCGGAGCCGCAGCCGGCGCTGTTCCACCACTGGACGTCCACGAAGCCGTCCGGGGTCAGCGAGGAGGAGCAGACCGTGCTGGTGCTGCCGGGCGCCGCCTGCGCGGTGCCCATGGTCAGGGTCAGGGCGGCGGCGGTACAGCCGAGGGTGAGGACGGCGGCACGAAGTCGGGTCACTGGAGCGGCTCCTCTCGGGTGACGCGGCGTGTCCGCGCCAGGGCCCATTCCTACCGGTACGAATAACCCGCCGAACAGTGCGTTTCCGGCCCCACCGGCGGCGGGTTCTCGCCCCTTTCCGCCCCGGACCGATCAGCGCCGGTGGCCGTCACCTCCGGGGCCCGGCCGACATGCCCGTTCGGCCGAACCGGGTGATCATGGGACGAACCGCGTCTTCGGCGATTCGGCGCGCTGGTGCCCGCCGACGGCGCCGGGAAGGTGGACCGCGATGTTCCAGCTCCTGTGGATTCTGCTCATCGGCTTCGTGCTGGGCGTGCTCGCCAAGCTGATCCTGCGCGGACCGCAGTCGATCCCCTGGTGGCTGACCATGCTGCTCGGCGCCGCCGGGGCCTGGTTCGGCAACGCCGTCTCCGGCTGGATCGGCGTGCGCCACACCGCAGGCATCGACTGGATCCGCCACCTCCTCCAACTCGGCTTCGCCGTCGCCCTGGTGGCCTTCGTCGCACCCGTCTGGACCAAGTCCCGCCCACCCCGCTGACCCGGCGTCGGGCCGGATTGTCAGTCGCAGGTGCAAGACTCCCGCCAGGGCTCACCGGAAGGGCCCGGACGGGAGGGTGCGCCGATGCCCAACGGAGATGTCTGGCGGCTGCGGCGGGGCGAGGAACTGCTCGGCGAGATCGTCGTGGACGACGGCTACTTCCCCTGGCTGGAGGGCCGGTTCGTCCCTCGTCCCGGCTTCGCCGAGGTGAAGCCCTGGTTCGACGAGTCGGCCGCCCTGGTCGACGCCGAGGACTTTGAAGCGTTCGACCGGGCGTACGACCGGATCGCCGGGACGCTCACCCTGGCCTCCCCGCAGGGCCCGGTCGCCGAGTTCCTGCTGCACATACGCGGCGACCGGGCGGCGTTCCGCTGGTCGGACGAGCCGTTCGACGAGGAGGACTGAACCGGCTCAGCCCACGTGCACCGCGGGCCGCCGGGTGCGGTCCGGCTCGGCCTCGCGGAGCACCTCGCGGGTGACCGGCGCGATCTCGCCCTGCCCGAACAGGAAGAACCGCAGGAACTGGGCGAAGGGGTTTCCCTCGGTCCACTCGAAGTAGATGTGCGGCTGCTGCCCGGTCAGGTCGCGCACCTGCAGCAGCAGGGCGGCCAGGGCGTTGGGCACGCTGGAGCTCTCCAGCGACAGCACGCGGTAGCGGTCGTGCAGCACCTCGCCGCGCACGGTCAGTGCGGCCTCGAAGTCGGACGGGTCGAGCACGGTGACCTCGACGAAGACCAGATCGTCCTCGGCCGGGATGTCGTTGTCCTTGCGGATCTGGCGGAGCTTGTCGCGGTACTCGGCGAGGTCCCGGCTGTTCGGCTCGTTGGCGATCAGCCGCAGCGGGCGGTGCATGTAGTCCCGCACGAACCGCTCCGCCACGTCGTCCAGGTCCACGTGGGTGACCCGCAGCTCGAAGGCCCGCTTCAGCCGGGAGAGGAAGGAGACCAGCACGATGCCCGCGATGAAGCAGGCACCGATCTTGACGCCGTCCGGCCGCTCGGCGATGTTCACGGCCGTGGTGTAGAGGAACACCGCGGCGATCACCGCGAAACCGGCCCGCCAGCGGCGTTGCCCGATCTTGTGGGCGGCGATGGTCACCGCGATGGCGGCCGAGCTGATCAGCACCAGCACACCGGTCGCGTACGCGCCGCCTTGGGCGTCCACGTTGGCGTCGAAGATCCAGGTGACCAGGAAGGCGATCAGGGTGAGGACGATCACCAGCGGCCGCACCGCGCGGGCCCAGTGCGGGGCCATGCCGTAGCGCGGCAGGTAGCGGGGCATCAGGTTGAGCAGGCCCGCCATCGCGGAGGCGCCGGCGAACCAGAGGATCGCGATGGTGGACACGTCGTAGACGGTGCCGAAGGAACTGCCCAGGTACTCGTGGGCGAGGTAGGCCAGCGCCCGCCCATTGGCCTGCCCGCCGGGTTTGAAGGCGTCAGGGGGGATCAGCACAGTGGTGATGAAACTCGTCGCGATCAGGAAGATGCTCATGATCACGGCAGCGGTGGTGAGCAGCTTGCGGGCGCCGCGGATCCGGCCGGTCGGGCACTGCTCGGTGTCCTCCGGGTCGCCCTTGATGTGCGGCATCACGGCGACTCCGGTCTCGAAACCGGAGAGGCCGAGTGCGAGCTTGGGGAAGACGGTCAGCGCCACGCCGATCATCGCGAGCGCGTTGCCGTGCTCGGCGGTCAGGGCGTCCGACCAGGCGGTGACCAGGTGCGGCGACTCCAGGACGTGCCACAGACCGTTGACCACCACGACCACGTTGAGCGCCAGGTAGACGGCCACCAGCACCACGGCGACCCCGATCGCCTCCCCGAAGCCCCGGAGGAAAACCCCGCCGAGCAGGGCCACCAGCACCAGCGTGACCAGCATCTGCCTCCCCCCGAGCACGCTGCTCACGTGCGGGTTCTCGACCAGGTGCGCGGCGCCGTCGGCAGCCGACAGGGTGATGGTGATCATGAAGTCGGTGGCCGCGAAGCCGAGCAGGGTCAGTACGAAGAGCTTTCCCTGCCAGAACGACAGCAGCCGTTCCAGCATCGCGATCGAGCCCTCCCCGTGCGGGCTCTCCCGGGCCACCCGCCGGTAGACGGGGAGGGCCCCGAGCAGGGTGACAACCACCAGGATGACGGTCGCCACCGGGGAGAGCAGGCCTGCGGCCAGGGCCGCGATGCCCGGCTGGTAGCCGAGGGTCGAGAAGTAGTCCACGCCGGTCAGGCACATGACCCGCCACCAGCTCTGGCCCTCGTGCTCCGGCGCCTGGGCGTGCGGGCCGGGGTGCTGCTTGGCCATGTCCGACAGGCCTTCCAGCATCCACGCCCGGAATCTCGCGCCCCGCGTCGGAGGAGCCATTCCCGGTTCGGCCGAACCCGACGAGACCACGTACACCCCTGTCCACGACTTCGGCCGGCCGCGCGCGGCTCCGGACCCCCTGCTGGCCGCCGGACGGCGGGCCTGGTCAGGCTAGGTGACCGGACCGCGGCCGCCCGCGAACCGCGCGCGCCAACACGCCAGGGTCCGTCCGTACGGCCCTCCGGCGGCCGCCGTCCGGCCGTGATCGCGGCTCCGGCGCGGCGGTCGGCATGAACCGCCCGAAACGGGTGAGGATGACCGCGCACATTGACACACGAGGTTGACCGCGACCCCACGAGGTGGACGGGCCGCGGGGTGCAGCGACGGACGACAGGGAGGCCGTGGTGGCGGAACCGAGCCGGCGGGGGATTCTGGGCCTGGGTCTGATGGCGGCCACCGTCGCCTCCTGCGGGCCCCGTCACCCGGACGCGGCCCCGAACCCCTCCCCCGACGCCCAGGGCACCCCGGGCGGGGCCGACCCCACCGCCCAGCACGTCGGCCTGAGGAGCGAGCAGTCCCAGCCCGGCAACCCCGACTGGGAGATCACCGACCCCGGCCCGGCAGACGCCGTCGAGGGCTTCGCCGACCGGGTCAGCGTGCTGCCCGGGGAGTCCTTCGGCCTGCACGTCTCCACCCCGGCCGCCGCCTTCACCGTCTCCGCCTACCGGATGGGCTGGTACGACGGCGCCCGCGCCCGCCTGGTCTGGCGCCGCGAGCACGTCCCGGGCGGCAAGCAGGCCGCGTCGCACGTGGACCAGGCCGCCCGCACCGTGCTGACCGGCTGGCAGCGCACTCTCGCCGTGGACACCACCGGCTGGCCCGAGGGCGCCTACCTGCTGCGCCTGGACGTCGAGGGCGGACCCGGCCGCCGCTACGTCCCGCTCACCGTCCGCTCCGCGAGCACCGCCGGGAGGACCGTGGTCATGAGCGCCCCGGCGACCTGGCAGGCCTACAACGAGTGGGGCGGCTACAGCCTCTACAACGGCCCGACCGGCACCGTGGCCACCCGCTCGCTGCGGGTGGTCTTCGACCGGCCGTACGACTACGACCACGGTGCCGGGCTGTTCCTGGTCTACGAGGCGCCGCTGATCGCGCTCGCCGAGCGGCTCGGGCTGCCGCTCGCCTACACCACCGGGATCGACGTGGCCCGCGACCCGGGGCTGCTGCACGGCGCCGCCGCCGTCCTCTCGCTCGGCCACGACGAGTACTGGTCCCCCGAGCAGCGGGCCAACGTGGCCGCTGCCCGCGACGCCGGGACCAACCTGGCGATCCTCGGCGCCAACTGCTGCTTCCGCCGGGTCCGCTTCGAGCCCACCGACCTCGGCCCGGACCGCACGGTGGTCTGCTACAAGGACGCCTGGGCGCAGGACCCGGGCCACCAGGCCGGCGCCCCGGCGACCGCCGACTTCCGGGCCGGCCCGGGCGCCGACCCGGAGAGCTCGATGCTCGGCGTGATCTACGACGGCTACCCGGTGGACGCCCCTTACGTGGTCACCTCGCCGGGGCACTGGGCCTTCGAGGGGACGGGCGTCGCGGCCGGAGCGTCCTTCCCGCACCTGGTCGGCGTCGAGTACGACCGGGTGAACACCGACTTCCCCACCCCGCGCCCGATCGAGATCATCGCCCACTCCCCCGTGGTCTGCGAGGGCCGCCGCTCCCACTCCGACACCGCCTACTACACCGTGCCGAGCGGGGCCGGGGTCTTCGCGAGCGGGACGATGCGCTGGGTGGAGGCCCTGGACGCGCAGGGGCCCGGCGGCGGCAAGGCCGACCACGGCATCGACTCGCACGCCGGGGACCTGGTCCGCAAGGTCACCGAGAACGTCCTGCGCGCCTTCGCCTCCGGCCCGGCCGGGCGCAGCCACCCCGCCCAGGACAACCTGTCGACCGTCTACGGCCCGGCGTAACGGGCCCGGCCCAGCGGCCCCCGATCACCGGCCGTGACCGGCAGGTCGTGATCAGCCGCCCACGATCGGGGCAACGAAGGTCTCCGGCGGGCCGCAGAAGTTCTCCGGGTCGACCATTCGGCACGGGCGGTAACCTGCCGCAACGGCCCACCTCGGTCGAACGGACTCCCGAGCCCCGCCGGGATCCGCCCGCCCGGCCGCACTCCCCGGGGCGGGCGGACACCCCGGGGCCGGATAGACTCACATGCTCCAACACCAGCGCAGTTCGTCCAGACAACCGACCGGCGTGGCACCGGTGCCGTCCGGCGAGGACACGAGGGAAACAGAACATGGTCGAGGCCTCCCCCAAGGTCGTTGTCGTCGTCCCCACGTACAACGAGCGGGAGAACCTTCCGGTCCTCGCCGGGCTCCTCGCGGAACTCCCGGTGCCGAACCTGCACCTGCTGGTGGTCGACGACAACTCCCCCGACGGCACCGGCGAACTCGCCGACAAGCTCGCCGCCGACTCCGGCGGCACCGTCGGCGTGCTGCACCGCACCGAGAAGAACGGCCTCGGCCGCGCCTACCTGGCCGGCATGGCCCGGGCCCTGGACGAGGGCGCCGACGTCGTGGTCCAGATGGACGCCGACCTCTCGCACCCGGCCTCCGCGATACCCGCGATGGTGGAGACCCTGCTCACCGACGACACCGCCGTGGTGCTCGGCTCCCGCTACGTGCCCGGTGGCTCGACCGCCTCGGAGTGGCCCTGGCACCGCAAGGCGCTCTCCGCCTGGGCCAACTTCTACGTCAACGCGATCCTCGGCCTGGGCGTGCGCGACGCCACCGCCGGGTTCAAGGCGTGGCGGGCCGACACGCTGCGGGCCATCGACCTGCCGACCGTGCAGAGCAACGGCTACTCGTTCCAGGTCGAGATGAACTACCGGGTGATCCAGCGCGGGATGACCATCCGCGAGGTGCCGATCCGCTTCGAGGAGCGGATCGAGGGCGCCTCCAAGATGAGCATCGGCGTCCAGGTCGAGTCCGCACTCGCGCCCTGGAAGCTGCGCTTCAACCGCGTCGACGAGCGCGGCGAGCTGAACTAGGTGTTCTGACCCGTGAGGTTGGGGACGCGGCTGGCGGGTGGCTTGCCTGCGAGTGCGGTGTGTCCGCGGTGGTGATTGTAGGTGTGGAGC